>CADBRO010000090.1 GCA_902797075.1 uncultured Lachnospiraceae bacterium | reverse complement strand
CCATGAATCTGGAAGAGCTGAAATCTCTGACGGAGAGTCTTCATGAGCCGGCCTACAGGGCCGGCCAGATCTATTCGTGGCTGCACCAAAAGACGGTTTCCTCCTTTGAGGAAATGACGAATATCCCGGGCAGCCTGAAGGAGAAGCTTTCCGCGGGCACACGGTTTTACGCTCCCGAAATCCGGGCCCTTCAGGTATCAAAGATCGACGGAACCCGGAAGTATCTGTTCCGGTTCTTCGACGGGACCTACGCGGAGAGCGTGTACATGACCTACCATCACGGGAATACGGTCTGTATCTCATCCCAGGTGGGCTGCCGCATGGGCTGCAGATTCTGCGCCTCGACCCTTTTGGGGCTGACCAGAAACCTGACCGCCGGAGAGATGCTTTCGCAGGTTTACGCGATCGGACGCGATACGGGCACACGGATTTCAAATGTGGTCGTTATGGGAACGGGAGAACCCCTTGACAATTACGATAATCTTGTTCGTTTCATACGTATGATTACCGACGGGGACGGCCTCAATATCAGCGAGAGGAATCTGACCGTTTCAACCTGCGGGCTTGTGCCGCAGATCCGCCGCCTGAAGGAAGAGCACCTGATGATCAATCTGGCTCTGTCTCTTCACGCGCCGACCGATGAGCTGAGAAAGACGCTTATGCCTGTCGCGAAGCGCTATACTCTGAAGGAGACAATCAGCGCTCTTAAGGATTATTACAGCGAGGGGAGACGAAGGCTGACCTTCGAGTACAGCCTTATACGGGGCGTGAACGATACCGATGAGATGGCGGAGCGTCTTGCGTCGCTTCTTAAGGGATGCAACTGTCTTGTAAACCTGATTCCGGTCAATCCTGTCACCGAGACAGGCTTCCGCGAAACGCCCCGCGCGCAAACCCTGGCGTTCAAGAAAAAACTTGAAAATCATGGAATTCATGTTACTATTAGAAGAGAAATGGGCAGAGATATCGACGGCGCCTGCGGGCAGCTTCGAAAGCGCTGCACAGAAATGGAATGAGTTTTATGAGATCTTACTCGGCTACAGATGTAGGACGAAAAAGAAAAATCAATCAGGACAGCATATTTGCTTCAGACAGGCCGGTCGGTAATCTTCCAAACCTGTATATAGTCGCCGATGGTATGGGAGGACATAACGCCGGCGACTTTGCATCCAGATATGCTGTTAATACTGTCCGGGAATATATTGCCGGGAGCCGGGAGAAAAACCCGGTAAAACTGATCGACGAGGCTATCCGGCTGGCAAACAGAGGAATTATAAGAGAAGCCGGAAGGCACGAAGAAAAGTACGGCATGGGCACGACGATTGTTGTGACGACTGTGGTGGACAGATACGCGTATACGGCTAATGTCGGCGACAGCCGTCTTTATCTTTTTGAGGACGGTTCGCTGAAACAGATTACCAAGGATCATTCTCTGGTTGAGGAAATGGTCAGGCTCGGCGAAATAACAGAAGAGGATGCGAGGACGCATCCTGACAAGCATATCATCACCAGGGCGGTCGGAGCTGATGAAGAAATAGAGATTGATTTCTTTGATTACCAGCTGCCTCCGGACTCGCTGCTTCTGATGTGCTCCGACGGACTCACCAACATGGTGACCGACGAGGAAATCAGAAAGATCCTTCTGAGAGGGGACGGACTGGAAGAAAATGTCGAATCGCTGATCGGGACCGCGAATGAGAACGGCGGAAAGGACAACATCGCAGTGATAATGGTCAGACCCGACGCGGATGAGGTGTGAGAATGTTAAAAGCGGGAGTAATGTTAGCAAATAGATATGAAATCGTCGGACGGATCGGTTCCGGCGGTATGGCGGACGTTTATAAGGCGATGGATCACAAGCTCAACCGCTATGTGGCGGTTAAGGTGATGAAGCCTGAGTTTCAGGGCGACAGCACGTTTGTGTCGAAGTTCCGCAGAGAGGCACAGGCGGCAGCAGGGCTTGCGAATCCGAACATTGTCAACGTTTACGACGTGGGCGAGGACCAGGGCAGCTATTATATCGTCATGGAGCTCGTCGAGGGCATTACGCTTAAGGAATATATAGAGAAAAAGGGAAAGCTTTCCGTACGGGAAGCCACCAGCATCGCGATTCAGGTATGTATGGGGCTGGCAGCGGCGCACGATCAGGGAATCGTTCACCGGGACGTCAAGCCACAGAATATCATTATTTCAACTGACGGAAAGGTGAAGGTGACGGATTTCGGCATCGCCAGAGCCGCATCTTCCAATACAATCAGCGCAAATGCCATGGGCTCCGTCCACTACAGCTCACCGGAGCAGGTCAGGGGCGGATATTCGGATTCGAGATCCGACATATATTCTCTGGGCATCACGCTTTACGAGATGGTAACGGGCAGAGTGCCGTTCGACGGAGAGACGACGGTCGCGATTGCCATCAAGCACCTTCAGGACGAGATGGAGCCTCCGACCAAATATGCGCCGGAGCTTCCGCACGCGCTGGAGCAGATTATTTACAAGTGCACGCAGAAGAGCGTAGACAGGCGCTATCAGTCCATGAACGAGGTGATCTCCGATCTCAAGCGTTCGCTGATGGAGCCCCAGGGTAACTTCGTACAGCTTGCTCCGCTTTCGGATCACGCGTCCACCGTGCTGATCTCAAATAAGGAGCAGCAGGAAATCCGCAGCGCGGGAAAAGGCGGAAGCACAACTCCCGCAGCCTCGACATTTACATCGATTGAAGCGGCGAAGCGCGGACGCGACGAGACGTCGGAAATCGACGACGCGATGGACGACGACGATGACGACGAGAGCTCGGGACTTGAGAAGGCCGTCACGATCGGAAGCTTTATTGTCTGCGGTCTGATTATTTTCATTCTCATCTTCTTTATTGCGAAGGCAGCAGGTCTCGTAGGCAACTCGAACCGCGGATCGAGAGTGGATCAGGCAGTTCCGACAGTGGCCGCCGAACAGGATGAGTCAGGCGCAAGCGAGATCATTACGACGGTTTCCGTACCGAACATCACCGGCATGACGGAATCCGACGCACAGAAGATCGCCGCCGACAAGGGCCTCGGAATCAAGTATTCAGGCGAGAAACCGTCGGATCAGGCCGAGGGAACGATTATTGAGCAGGATCCGGCTCAGGGTACACAGGTGGATCGGAATTCTACGATCTATTACACGAAGAGCAGCGGTCCCGAGACCCACGCGATCCCGGCAGTGACCGGCGGCCAGGTGGGCGACGCGAAGGAAGCTCTTGCGGCTGCGGGCTTTGCCAATGTTACGGTTGAGAAACAGTCATCAGAAGACTCCTCTGTCGGAGCGGTTCTTTCGATCAATCCCGCGGAGGGCGAGCTTGTGACTGTCGATACGCCGGTTACTCTGTTCGTCAGTACGGGATCCCAGTACGCAAGTACGGTCAGAGTGACGGATTATGTCGGAATGCCGATTGAAGACGCAGCTGAAGACGCGCGCCAGAGCGGCCTGATTCTGACCATCGACTACGGAACGAGTGAGGAATTCGGTAGCGATCAGGTTATGGCCCAGACGCTTGAGGCCGGGACTTCTGTAGCACAGGGAACCGATATCACCCTCACCGTCAACAACGCGGAACTGTTCGCGGAACAGGAGGCAAAGGCACAGGCCGCAAATGCCACGCCTACGCCGACACCTGCTCCGACTCAGGCAGTACCGACTGCAGTGCCGGAAGCGACGCCTGCGGAAGAAGCCGCCGCGGCTCAGGCAGAAGCGGAAACCACGTCCGCTGCAGCGCCGGCAGCGGCTGCGGGAGAGTGGAAAGCGGTCGGCAGCCTTGTGATGCCGCCGAATTACCAGGGCGGAGCATACCGCCTGGTGCTTGTACAGACTGTAAACGGAAATCCGACGGAAACGGTTCTGTCGGAGGGAAGCTCGCTTTCCTTCCCGTATACGGTTGAAGCTGTCGGTGCCCCGGGTGTGGCCGACGGTCTCGTATATCTGTATGAGCAGAATGCGGACGGAGGATATGACGCTCTGGCAACATGGCCGCTTGTATTCTCGGAAGGCTGATATATGTACGGAAAGATTGTGAAAGCTATCGCCGGATTCTACTACGTTGACGTAGCAGAATCCGGTATTTATAAATGCAGGGCAAAAGGAGTTTTCCGGAAGGAAGGGAAAAAACCTCTCGTCGGCGATGACGTGTGTATGGACGTTACGCACGAAGGAGACCGGGAAGGAAATGTCACAGAGATTTTTCCCAGAAAAAATGAGCTCTTCCGTCCCTCTGTCGCGAATATCGATCAGGTGCTGATCTTCTTCGCGCTGAAAACGCCGGATCCGAATTATCTTCTGATCGACCGTTTTCTGATTTCAGCTTCACTTTGCCGCATACCCGGAATCCTTTGCTTCAATAAGACTGACGCCGCAAAGGACGACGAAATAACGGAGGTCAGGGAGAACTACAGGAACTGCGGTTTTCCGCTTCATTTTGTCAGTGTGAGAAAAAAAGAAGGAATTGAAGAACTCTCCCGGCTGCTTGAGGGTAAGACGACCGCTCTGGCCGGACCTTCAGGATCGGGAAAATCCTCTCTGACAAATGAGCTGTCGGGCACGGAAGCCATGGAAGTCGGAGACATTTCAAAAAAACTTGCGAGGGGAAAGAATACAACAAGACATATCGAGCTTCTCAAGGTAGGCCGTGATACTTTTCTTTGCGATACGCCGGGTTTCTCCGCGCTTGATACCGAGGGGCTCTTAAAGCATGAACTGAAGGAGTATTTTGCGGAGTTTAATCCGTATGAGGGAAAATGCCGTTTTCAGGGGTGCGTCCATATCGGAGAACCGGACTGCGCCGTCAAGGAGGCTGTCCGGGCCGGCGTTATCAGCCAAAGAAGATATGATAACTATGCCGCTCTCTATGAGGAATTGAAGGATGCTGAAAGGAGGCGTTATCAGTGAGAAAAATACTTGCCCCCTCTATACTGGCTGCTGATTTCTGGAATCTCGGGGAAGAAGTGCAGAGGATCACGGACTGCGGGGCAAAATGGCTCCACGTGGACGTCATGGACGGTATGTTCGTGCCGAATCTGTCGGTCGGCGTGCCTGT
>CADBRO010000089.1 GCA_902797075.1 uncultured Lachnospiraceae bacterium | reverse complement strand
TTGGAAGGAAGGTGCAGGTTTTCGCAACACCAGGACATACCGCCGGCAGTGTCTGCTACTACCTTCCGGAAGAGGAAATTCTCTTTTCGGGGGATACCGTCTTTCGGGGAAGCTACGGCCGGATCGATCTTCCGACCGGTTCGCCTCAGAAAATGGGGGAGTCGCTGCGCAGGATTCTGACAGAGCTTCCGGCTGAAACCGCTGTCTTTCCGGGACATGGACCCGAGACGACGGTCGGATTTGAAAAAATGATTGAAGGGTATTGATGTGAACGTCGGAATCTGTCTTGACAAACATGATTTTCTTTATGACATCCACTCACTCGTAAAGAGTTTTTTTCCGGAGGATGAGGTCAGTATTTTTACTGATGACGACGAAGCGAAAAAGAACGCAGAAAGAAATCTGCTGATTACGGTTTCTATACCGGATTACGCCGGAAGAAAAGAAACGAAGGATGCTCTGAAGAGGGAAATATACGATACTCTTTCAGTTTATACCGGCACATCTCTGCCATGGGGAACATTATCGGGCATCCGTCCGACAAAGATTCCTATGAAAATGCTGGGAGAGATGACGCCTGACGATCAGATTCTGTCTTATCTTAAGACGAACTATTATGTCTCTGACAGCAAAGCGGATCTCGCGCTTCGGACTGCAAAAAAGGAAAGGGAGCTGCTGTCGGCATTGCCGCTTGGCGATAAGGCATACAGCCTGTACATCAATATACCGTTCTGCCCGTCAATCTGCCTTTACTGTACGTTTTCTTCGAGTCCCGTTAATTCGTGGCAAAAACACATCGATGAATATATTGACGGCGTATGCGCGGATATGAGAAAAAAGCGCGCGGAACTTCTAAATGCAGGTATAACGCAGGCGCCGGTTACCGTATATATCGGAGGCGGCACGCCCACTGCGCTTAAGGCTGAGCAGCTCGACCGAATACTCGCTGAGACGGAAGAAATCTGGAATACATCGGCTGCTTTTGAGTTTACCGTCGAGGCGGGAAGACCGGATTCATTTACTCCGGAGAAGCTTTCCGTATTGAAGAGGCACGGAGTATCAAGAATCTCGGTGAATCCGCAGACGATGAACGATAAGACGCTTCGGCTGATCGGACGAAGCCATACGAGGCAGGATACGCTTGACGCATTTAAAATGGCCAGGGACGCCGGATTTGACAATATTAATATGGACATGATACTCGGGCTCCCGGGAGAAGGGAAAGAGGAAGTTCAAAAAACGCTCGATGAGATAGCGGAACTTGGGCCTGATTCGCTTACGGTTCATTCTCTGGCTGTAAAGCGGGCTTCCGGACTTCGAAAAACCATCCGCGAGGACCGTGAGAATGACATCAATGCGGACCGCGGAAATTTCGGCGGCCTTGTTTTTGAAAATTCCGCGGAGCTTATGGATTTATCAGCGAAAACAGCGTCCTCTCTCGGCATGGAACCCTATTATCTTTACAGGCAGAAAAATATGAAGGGAAACCTGGAGAATACCGGATTTGCTCTTCCGGGCAAAGAATGCCTGTATAATATCATTATCATGGAAGAGGTCCAGACAATCTACGCGTTTGGCGCCGGAGGATCGACGAAATTCGTGTATCCCGACGGGCGGATCGAACGCATCGTCGAACCAAAGGACGTAAAAACATGGTTGGACCGGCGAAAGTGATCTGTTGAAATGGGTGTAATTGTTAATTATAATCTAACGGAAGAACTGGCGCACGGTATATATGTCAGTTGTCTTGTCAGAGATCTCTCAAAAGAGCTCGGCTTATCGGACAGTGTCGTATATCAGTTCAGCCTGGCAGGGCTTCTGCATGATATAGGCAAGCTGAAGCTTGCGAATTACATATACGGAAATGAAGAAATCGTAAGTCCTCTGGTCATTGAAGAGATGAAATACGTCAGGATGCATCCGATGCTGTCCTTCGAGATCCTGAAACAAAGAGGCTACAGCGACCTTGTGCTTGATTCGGTAAGATATCATCACGAGGATTACGACGGCACCGGTTTCCCTTCAAATCTGCAGGGTGAAGAAATTCCTCTCGGTGCCAGGATTATACGCTGCTGCGACGTCTTCGCAGCACTGACGACCGACAGACCGTACAGAAAGCATTTCACCGTAGAGGAAACCATGTCTCTTATGATTGATGAGATCAGCCATTTTGACATGAAGATTTTCCTTGCGTTCGAGAGAGTCGTGCACAGGGTCGGAACAAAATATCAGATTGATCTGCCTTATTCCGACGAGACGCTTCTGAAAAATGTGCTCGACGGATGAGACTGAGTAATACAACATAAAGGAGAGAATATGGCACTGATTAAAAAACCTGTGACAGGGATGAAGGATATTCTTCCCGATGAGATGGCTGTTCGAAGCTATGCTCTTTCGGTGATACGGGAAACGTACACCCGTTTTGGCTTTTCGGAAATGGCTACGCCGCACGCCGAGCATATCGAGAATCTTCTCTCTAAACAGGGCGGTGAAAATGAAAAGCTGATTTTTAAGATTCTTAAAAGAGGCGAAAAACTGGATCTTTCGGGTCCGACGACGGAAGACGCAGTGACGGACAGCGGTCTTCGGTACGACCTGACGCTTCCGCTTTGCAGATATTATTCGAATCACGCATCAGAACTCCCGTCGCCGTTTAAGGCGCTTCAGACCGGAAGTGTATTCCGCGCAGACCGTCCCCAGAGAGGAAGATATCGTGAGTTTACGCAATGCGATATCGACGTTCTCGGAGATCCGAGCTGTCTCGCGGAGATTGATCTTATCCTGGCAACGACAACTGTTCTTAAGAAGCTCGGCTTTTCAGGATTTTCAATCCGGATTAATGACCGCGTTCTTCTGAAGACGATTGCGAAGAAGGCGGGTTTTTCCGAAGAAGATTTCGAGAAGGTCTTTATTATTCTTGATAAAATGGACAAAATCGGTGTTGACGGAGTCACAGCCGAACTGAAGGCTTCATATCCGGCGGATGTTACGGACCGCTACGTATCCATGATCATGGCTGCACGTGGCGGCAAGCCGGGCGAAGAGGATCTTGCTCTCATGAATGAATGCGGATCCAAGCTTCCGGAGATTATTGATACTGTCGAGAGCGTGAAGACCGCAGATTTCCGCATAGTCTATGACCCGACTTTGGTTCGCGGAATGAGCTATTATACAGGACCGATTTTTGAAATTTCCATGGACGAATACGGCGGATCCGTCGGTGGAGGCGGACGTTACGACGAGATGATCGGTAAGTTCACCGGTCAGAATACACCGGCGGTCGGCTTCTCGATCGGTTTTGAGCGCATTATCATGCTGCTCATGGAGCGCGGCTTCAAAGTGCCCGGAAGCGGAACCAGAACAGCTTTTCTCATTGAGAAAAATCTCCCTGCGGAAAAGCTGAGGGAAGTATACAGTGAGGCTATGAGGCTCCGCGCGGAAGGACAGACGGCCGATATTTCCCTGATGAAGAAAAACAGGAAATTCCAGAAGGAACAGCTGACAGCTCTTGGATATACGGATATCCGGGAATGCTTCAAAGATAATTAACTGACGGAAGAAGGTACAGACAATATGGCTGAATCATTGAAAGGCCTTAAGCGCACGATGAGATGCGGTGAGGTCACCGAAGAATATATCGGAAAAAAAGTTACTCTTATGGGTTGGGTCGCGAAATGCAGAAATAAAGGCGGAATCGTCTTTGTCGATCTGCGGGACAGATCAGGAATTATTCAGATCGTCACCGAATCCGAAGGCGCTGACCCGAGATGGGGAAGCCTGAAGACTGAGTCTGCGATCGCCGTGACCGGTACGGTTGAGAAACGAGGCGGAGCAGTGAATCCGAATCTTCGCACGGGAACGATCGAAGTTATACCGGAGTCTCTCAGAATCCTCAGTACGGCGCAGACACCGCCGTTCCTGATCCAGGACGGTATCGATACGAGAGAAGACCTGAGACTGAAGTACAGATATCTCGACCTGCGCCGTCCGGAGCTTCAGCGGAAGATCATGTTCCGCTCAAGAACAGTTCAGCTCATCCGGGATTTTCTGTCCGCAGAGGGATTTCTTGATATTGAAACCCCGTCCCTGATCGGAAGCACTCCGGAAGGAGCAAGAGATTATCTGGTACCTAGCCGGGTTCATCCGGGCAACTTCTATGCACTTCCGCAGAGCCCTCAGCTTTTGAAACAGCTGCTGATGTGTTCGGGATTTGACCGTTATTATCAGATCGCGCGCTGCTTCAGAGACGAAGATTTAAGAGCTGACCGCCAGCCGGAATTTACACAGGTTGACATGGAGCTTTCATTTGTCGACCAGGATGACGTGATTGACGTAAATACACGTCTGCTTCAGTATCTGACGAAGAAGATGCCGGATATCATGGACGAACTCGGGTTCGACGAAAAGCTTACCTGCGGTATCCGTAAATGCGCAGAGGAAATCGGCAAAAACGGTATCGGAAGGATCACCTGGCAGGACGCTATGGATCTTTACGGATCTGACAAGCCGGATCTGAGATTCGGAATGCAGATCGTCGATGTTTCGGAAAATGTAAAAGACTGCGGTTTCGGCGTATTTACCGGTGCGCTTGAAGCCGGCGGCGTAGTCAGGGGAATCAATGCGAAGGGACTCGGAGACATGCCGAGAAAACGCATTGATAAGCTTACAGAGACTGCGAAGACCTACGGAGCGAAGGGCCTGCCTTATATCGCTATCCATTCCGATGGAAGCGTGAAATGCTCGTTCGCGAAATTCATGACGGAAGAACAGACGCAGAAGCTCATTGAGGCGATGAACGGAGAGAACGGAGATCTGCTTCTCTTTGCAGCCGACAGTTTCCGTGTTGTGTGCGCTTCGCTGGGAGCATTAAGACTTGAGCTGGGAGAAGAGCTCGGTCTTATAGATCACAACGAATTCCGGTTTGTCTGGGTTGTGGACTTCCCGCTTCTTGAATGGTCTGATGAAGAAAACCGCTTTATGGCGATGCATCATCCGTTTACGATGCCCTATGAAGAGGATTGGGAACGCATTGATTCTGATCCCGGATCTGTCAGAGCACAGGCATACGATATCGTCTTAAACGGAACAGAGCTCGGAGGCGGTTCCGTCCGAATCCACATGGATGACGTGCAGGAGAAGATGCTCGAAGTACTCGGCTTCACTCCGGAAAGAGCAAACGAACAGTTCGGTTTCCTGCTGACGGCATTTAAATACGGAGTGCCGCCCCACGCCGGACTGGCTTACGGACTTGACAGAATGATTATGCTGTTCTCCGGATCCGACTCGATCCGTGACGTCATCGCGTTCCCGAAGGTTAAGGATGCGTCTGATCTTATGATGGGCGCACCGTCGACGGTTGACGAAAAACAGCTGAAAGAGCTATCTTTGGCGATTACGAAGGAAGAGGACGAAACTGCTGTACAATCATAACGATTATGGATGAAAAACGACAGATAACGCGTGAAAAGAAAACGCGCGAAAGCGCACCGGCAGCAAGGAAGACCTCAGAAAGAATACCGAGGTCTTCTTCGCGCGCTGTTCACACGGGTGCAAAAGCTTCTGCCAGGAGATCGGTAAAACCGGCGTCCGCGGGAAGAGCGAAGGAGTCGAAAAAGCGCGCGCGGGAAGTTTTGAAGATGCGACTTATAATTGCCGGGTGCGCGGTTGCTGCGCTTCTCATTATTTATGCGGTCATCGCGTCCGGATACAGACATAAATTCCTGCCGAACACACATGTAAATGGTTTTGAGGTAGGCAGTATGTCGGTCGCGGATGTGGAAGATATTCTGAAAAAGTCTGTTGAAAAGTATCGTCTCGAGCTTGCCTTCCGCGGTGGTCAGAGTGAGCTGATCACGAGCAGCGATATCGGACTTACGTACGTGTCCAGCAACGAAGTTGAGAAGCTGATGGAGAATCAGAAGCGGCTCAGCTGGATTGCGAGCTTTTTTGGAAAGAAGAGCTACTACAATGTCAAAACGAGCTTTCATTATGACAGCGCCGTTATGAGACGTTATCTGGAATCACTGCCGGAATTCAGCGAGAGCTATATCACATCCCCGAGAAATGCGGATGTCGTGCTCGACAGTGACAATACTTTCCGCGTCTCGACCGAATTTCAGGGCAATAAGCCGAATGAAGATGTTATATTCAATGCTGTAGATGCGGCAGTCAATTCAAGTGCAGCCAGGCTCAGCCTCACAGCTGTGGAAGGCGCATACGAAACGCCTTCAGTTACTTCGGACGACAAGGACCTCGCGGACAGGGCTGCATGGCTTAATAAGTACCTGGATACGGATCTGACTGTCCGGATGAGGGACGGGTCAGCTGTAAAGATTGACAGAAATCTTCTGGCTTCGTGGGCTACGAAAGACAGCGACGGACTGTATACTCTCGATGATGATACCGTATATATGAATATATACCGCATTGTCGAGGACGCGGCTGCCAAATATGACGAAACCTACGACTATATAGATTTTAAAACGACGAATCTCGGTGTCGTTTCCTTAAAGTGCAGCACGCCTTACGGATATAAGATTAATGTCGACAGTCAGACGGAAAAAATCTTTTCAAAGGTCTATGCGCATGAAACAGGTGAGTATGAGATCGAAAACTCTGTAAGGGCAACCGCTGAGGATAAAATCGGCGATACCTACATTGAAGTAGACATAACGAATCAGCATGTTTACTACTATATGGACGGAAAGCTGTTTACGGATACAGACTGCGTATCCGGGCTCGAATCCGATTATGACAGAAAGACTCCTTCGGGGTGCTTCGCCATTTTCAATCTTGAGACGAACCAGACGCTCGGTTCGCTTACGTCGATATACGAGGAACAGCGGTACGAGTCTCATGTCGATTACTGGATGCCGTTCTATGAAAGCTATGGAATGCATGACGCGAGCTGGCGCGAGAACTTCGGCGGAGAGATCTATAAGGAATACGGATCCCACGGATGCGTAAATCTTCCTCCGGAAGCAGCAAAAAAAATCTTTGAGAATCTGGATGTATGGACTCCTGTACTTGTATGCAGAGCCAGCGACGCTAAAGAACAGGCGGATGCTGATACAGGGACGGAGCAGTCCTCATCTGACTCG
>CADBRO010000088.1 GCA_902797075.1 uncultured Lachnospiraceae bacterium | reverse complement strand
GCTTCGTGGATCTTTAGCTCAGTTGGTCAGAGCAGTCGGCTCATAACCGATCGGTCCTGGGTTCGAGTCCCCGAAGATCCATGTTCTGTGGAAACGCAGAGAAAAAGGCCCAGTGGCGAAGTTGGTTATCGCGCCGCCCTGTCACGGCGGAGGTCACGGGTTCGAGTCCCGTTTGGGTCGTGAGACGCCGCACTCATATTTTGCCAGTGTGAGTGCGGCTGTTATTTTTTCAAATGCCGGTGTGGCGGAATTGGCAGACGCAAGGGACTTAAAATCCCTCGGGGGCAACTTCGTGCCGGTTCGAGTCCGGCCACCGGCATTAACATATGGCAGGCAAAGGACCGTGATTGCTACCTGCAGTCAGGGTTCTTTTTTATTATTTGCCTGCCCCGGAGGACATGATGGATACGCTGTATGTGATTATTCCGGCTTACAATGAAGAACAGAATATCGAAGAGGTCGTAAATGAGTGGTATCCGGTCGTCTGCCGTCACTCAAATGACGGGAAGTCAAGACTTGTCGTGATCGACGACGGGAGCCGCGACGGCACATACCATTTGCTTGAAAAAATGGCGGTGACACGGCCGTATCTTGTGCCGCTTACAAAGCCTAACGCCGGCCACGGGCCGACGCTGATCATGGGATACCGCTATGCGGCGGCACACGGCGCGGACTATGTGTTCCAGACCGATTCCGACGGCCAGACGGATCCGTCGGAATTTGAGCCGTTCTGGGATCTCAGGGACCGCAGGGAAGCTGTGTTCGGATACCGCCCGGAGAGGGGAGACGGGCCGGTGCGCGCGTTTGTTGAGAAAGTACTGTGCCTGATTCTGCGGCTGATCTTCGGAGTAAGAATTCCGGACGCCAACGCTCCTTACAGGCTGATGTCTCTGGCATTTCTTAAGCGGTATCTGCCGAGACTCCCGGAGAATTATAATCTTCCGAACGTCATGCTTACGGTTTACGGCGCTTACGACCGCAGGGAAATCGAGTTCCTTCCCATTTCCTTCAGAAACCGAAGAGGCGGCGTCAACTCCGTCAATATGAGAAAAATAACGGGAATCGGTCTTTCTGCCATCAGTGATTTTATACGGTTCAGAAGACATATGAAAAACCGTTGATCTGCCATTGCTGATACCCAAAAGCCATGGTACGATATTTATGAAAAAATACGATAGTGAAGGATCCGCCGCATATGCGGGGACAGCTTTTTTATCCGGAAGCAGAGATATATTCACATTTATTACAGGGGGATCGGTACATGATCAACAAGAAATGGGAACCGGAGTTCAGGGAAAGACTGCAGGTACACTATGACGAGCTCAAATGGCTTTATTATGAGCTTTACAGAAGCGATGAGCAGGCTTTTGATTATTTCTGCTCTATGCTTTATGAATACTATCAGGCAAGACCGGAGAATCTGAAGGCGTGGGACCGGGAAAGAACTTCGATTCCGGAATGGTACAAGAGCAACGAGCTTCTCGGGATGCAGATGTATGTGAATGCGTTCGCCGGAAATCTCGCGGGAGTGAGAAAGCATCTGGACTACCTGAAGGAATGCGGCGTGAACTATCTTCATCTGATGCCGCTGCTTGAATCCCCCGAGGGCAGAAGCGACGGCGGATACGCGGTGTCCGATTTCCGCAAGGTGGAGCCGTCTCTCGGCACGATGGAAGATCTGGCGCAGCTTTCGGACGAATGCCACAGACAGGGAATCAGCATCTGTCTTGACTTCGTGATGAACCACACAAGTGAAGACCACGAGTGGGCAAAAAAGGCAAAGGAAGGCATCAAGGAATATCAGGACCGCTATTTCTTCTTTGACAACTGGGAAATTCCGAACCAGTTCGAGCGCACATGTCCGCAGGTATTTCCGCAGACTGCGCCGGGCAATTTCACCTGGTGCGAGGAAGCCGGAAAGGTCGTCATGACCACATTTTATCCGTATCAGTGGGACCTGAATTACGCGAATCCGACCGTATTCAACGACATGACCGCAAATATGCTTTATCTTTGCAACAATGGCGTTGATATCGTCCGTCTGGACGCTACACCGTATATCTGGAAGACTCTGGGAACAACCTGCCGGAATCTTCCCCAGGTGCACACGCTGGTCCGCCTGATGCACATGGCGGCCGACGTTGTATGTCCTGGTACGCTGCTGCTCGGCGAGGTCGTCATGGAGCCCTCCAAGGTGGTTCCGTATTTCGGAACGCTCGACAAGCCGGAATGCCACATGCTTTACAACGTCACGACGATGGCGTCTACCTGGCATACGGTGGCGACGCGCGACGTTCGTCTCCTTCGGCATCAGCTTGAGACAGTTTTCGCTCTCCCGAAAGAGTATACCTTCCTCAACTATCTCCGCTGCCACGACGACATCGGCTGGGGACTGGATTATGACTTCCTTTCCCGCTTCGGGATTGAGCAGGTTGCGCACAAGCGCTATCTGAACGATTATCTTACCGGAAAATGGTACGGCAGCAACGCGAGAGGAGAGCTTTATAACGATGACCCGGCGCTCGGCGATGCCCGCCTGACGGGAACAACGGCGTCTCTCTGCGGCATTGAGGCGGCGGAGTATGAGAACAATGAAGAGAAGCTGGACCGCGCGATCACGCTCGATATCATGCTG
>CADBRO010000087.1 GCA_902797075.1 uncultured Lachnospiraceae bacterium | reverse complement strand
AGCTGCCGGCCGCAGCGGGACTCGATTCATCGATATTGCACAAAGGAGCCCGAAAACAGCGTCAGCTGGTTGAGGGGGACGACTGCTGAGATGAATCGTTCCCGCAGCCACCTTCGATTCCAATAAGGAAAACGGGCTGCTATACCCCCGGCGGTCTTCGATACTGCAAGGAACCGGGCTGCCGGCCGCAGCGGGACTCAATTCATCGATATTGCACAAAGGAGCCCGAAAACAGCTTCAGCTGGTTGAGGGGGACGACTGCTGAGATGAATCGTTCCCGCTGCCACCTTCGCTTCCAGTAAGGAAACCGGGCTGCTATACCCCGACGGTCTTCGTTTCTGCAAGGAAACCGGGCTGCCGGCCGCAGCGGGACTCGATTCATCGATATTGCACAAAGGAGCCCGAAAACAGCTTCAGCTGGTTGAGGGGGACGACTGCTTGAGATGAATCGACCCCGCTGCGGCACGAGCACGAACCCTTTTATTTATTTTCGTTCCGTGCCTGCAGCGCCATCTTCGCCTGCAGATTCCTCTGCGTCTGGTCGATGACAACCGCAAGAATAATCACGAAACCTCTGATAACCTTCTGCCAGAATTCAGAGACGCCGCACATCGTCATACCGTCATTGATAACGCCGATAACGAACGCGCCGACGATCGTTCCGATAATCGTTCCGGAGCCGCCGGACATGGAAGTTCCGCCGAGAACCGTCGCTGCGATCGCGTTCATTTCCCAGCCGTCACCGGAAGCCGGATGAGCTGCAGAAAGCTGAGCTGTGTTGATCATGCCGACCCATGCCGCGCAGAAACCGGAGATCATGTAAACGAGGATCTTAATCTTATCCGCCTTAATACCGGAAAGTCTCGCGCTCTTCTCATTTCCGCCGACCGCAAGTACATACCATCCGAAGGGCATCTTCTTTAAGAGGATTGCCGCGATCACCGCCAGGACGAGGAAGACGTAAACGCCTGCGGGAATATTCGCGATGTTGCTTCCGAGCAGTTTAAAGCCCGTATTTCCGAGTCCTTCATAACCCTTGATATTTGAAAATGTCGTGCCGCCGGAACGAAGGTTTGCGAAACCGCGGCAGATGTACATCGTACCGAGCGTCGCAATAAACGGCGCGACGTTGAGCTTCGTAACGATGAGACCGTTGACGAGACCGACGAAGCAGCCGAAAACCAGCATAAAGATCACGATCAGCGGAACGCTGAAATACGCCGTTTTATTCCCGAAGGTTACGCCCTCCTGGATCATGCCGCCCGCCAGCATTCCGACGAGGCCGACCACCGAGCCGACCGACAGGTCGATACCGCCCGTAATGATGACAAAGGTCATGCCGAGAGCGAGAATGCCGTACAGCGCCACGTGCTTGGCAACCATGGTGAGGGTCGTCAGCGAAAGGAATGATTTGGACGCAAAACTGAAGAAGATGACAAGGACGATCAGAACGATGAATGTACGTCCTTTCAGCAGTGTCATTAACAGCTGATTATTATTCTTACTTTTCATGGATATTTAGCTCCTTCCCGATATTAAGCATTTGCGCTCGCGCCGGTGCCAAGGCCCGCATACGAGGCGCGGACAAGATTATCTTCCGTAATTTCATTGCCTGAAAGCTCTCCGGTGCATTTTCCGTTGGAAAGCACGTAGATTCTGTCGGCAATAGCCATGATCTCCTTAAGCTCTGAGGAAATGACGATAATCGACAGTCCGCGCTCGGAGAATTCGTGTATAATCTCAAAGACTTCGGTCTTCGCACCGATATCGATACCTCTCGACGGCTCGTCCATCAGAAGAACCGTGGGGTTCGTAAGAAGACCTTTCGCGATGACGACCTTCTGCTGATTTCCGCCGGAGAGCGAAAGGATCGGCAGCTTCTTGTCGGCAACCTTGATGTGGATGTCGCGGATCTCTTCATCGACGGCAGCCTCTTCCGCTTTATTATTGAGGAAGGGCCCGCGCTTAAAACTGCCCATGGAAGCAATCGACGTATTTTTGCAGATATCGAGAGTCTGGATCAGTCCCTGGCGCTGGCGGTCTTCCGGAACCAGCGCGAGTCCTTTGCTGATCTGCCCGGAGATACTGCCGATCTTCATCGGCTTTCCCTGATAGATCACCTCGCCGGTGTGTTCGGGATGCATTCCCATGAGGCATTCGAAGAGTTCCGATCTGCCGGCTCCGAGGAGGCCGTAGATACCCAGAACTTCGCCTTTCTTGAGGTACATGTTCACATGGTCGAGAAGGTAGCCGCCGCCCTGCTTCGGCAGGCAGATATTCTTCATCTCGAGAACTTTCTCCGCATGATCCAGATCAATGGACCTCTCAAATCTGTGATACTGCGTGTTCTTTCCGACCATGTTCTCGACGATCCAGCTGAGCTCGATATCCTTCACATCCGCATCCGCGACGTACTTGCCGTCCCGGAGGATCGTCACGTGATCTCCGATCTCCATGATCTCCTCCAGACGATGGGAGATGTAGACGATCGAGATGCCCTGCTGGAGAAGTTCCCGCATGATCTTGAAGAGGACCTTCACTTCCGCCGCAGAGAGGGAAGATGTCGGTTCGTCCATGATGAGAACTCTCAGGTCATCCTGGATCAGGTTTCTTGCAATTTCGACCATCTGCTGCTGGCCGACTCTCAGGTCTCCGACCATGGTATCGGCCGGGATCTCGTGCTCCAGACGCTTCAGGATCACGTCAGCGCCTTTTCTGT
>CADBRO010000086.1 GCA_902797075.1 uncultured Lachnospiraceae bacterium | reverse complement strand
GTGATTCCGGGAACAGGTGGTACTTGCGGCAGGCCTTGCAGCTGCTTTTCTGATGAAAAGGCGCGGGGATGCTGTCTGAATTTACACTTTTCGGGACGGCGGCTGACTCCCTTACTGCTTGATTTTACATGCAATGTCAGATAAAATGTTCTCGAATGGTTTATTGTATCAAATGAGCAGTTGTGTCTTTTACGTTTTTTGAGAAAGGCGGGGATATCATGTTCGAGAAGCGGTTTGAGGAAGGTGCAGTTATTGTTCGTGAAGGAGATTACGGCGAAAGCTTCTTCCGCATCACGAAAGGTTCTGCAGCTGTTTTTATTAATTACGGCACCGAAGCTGAGAAAAAGCTGACAGAACTTGGCGAGAACACCTATTTTGGTGAAATGGCTGTCATTGGCGGATATTTAAGAACCGCCTCCGTAGTCGCGCTGCCGGGCGGAGTTGAAGTACTTGAGATCCCGGAGAAGGAACTGCAGGATTACTTCAGGCAGTCTCCGGACCAGATCATCGGCCTTATGAAGCATATCGGATCGAGAATCCGCACGCTTACAGAGGATTACAAGGAAGTAAACTACGTTCTCGAGGAACTGAATGCGAAGGAACCCGCCGAAAGAAGCGAGGGACTCCTTGCGAAGATCAAAAAAATCATCGGTTTTTCCGGCACTTCCGTAAACTATTCGAAACCGAGTGCCGAGGCGGTTCGCGAGGCGAATCACTCCAGCGGATATTCGAAGAACGTTATCACTTATCCTGAGGGAACCGTAATCTTCAAAGAAGGCGAACCGGCGGAGTGCATGTATGACATCCACTGGGGCAGAGTCGGCATTTATACCGGATTCGGAACTTCAGAAGAAGTTATGCTGACGGATCTTTCTACGAACCATTTCTTCGGAGAGATGGGAATGATCGAAAAGCAGCCGCGCAGCGCCACCGCTGTGGTTCTCGATGAGGCAACGCTGGAAATCATCCGGGAAGACGATCTTGAGGACCTCTTCGAAAAGAATCCGGCAAAGATCGGCATGATCCTCGGAAATCTTGTTTACCGCCTGAAAAATCTGACTGCCGATTACGCTGATGCGTGCAAAAAAGTAAAAGAGCTGGCATGAACCTTACTAGGACAGTGCCTTTAAAGAATCAGTAAAAGCGGCTGCGGCCGGGAAATTTCCCGGCCGCAGCTTTTGTTTTGCAATCTTTTTTATCCGCCGAAGCAGCGTCCGGCCCATTTGTCAAATGAGGAAGGTTTTGCGGTAAAACGAATGCGGAATCTGTCTGCTTCGCGTTCAACCACTTTCGCGTAAAGAGAATCTCCGATATCGATTACGATATCCTGAAGATCAGCGAGTTCTTTATCGGTGCGAAGCATGGCGAAGCGTCCGTCGCCGGACAGACCGGTGAGAAATCCGGAAATCTGTCCTTCATCAATTGCTTTCCCGTTTACGAGATGAAAGGACAGCTCCACAGGGCTGCCTGCCGGCTGTTTCCAGCAGAGCGGTTTTGAGTCCTCAAGGCACAGGCTGTCTCCGAGCCCCGTGACTTCACATACCGTGACGGGTTCCGCGCCGCCTTTCGCAAGGAGACGGTGCTCTTCTTTGACGTGCAGGGCATCACCTAAAAGCAGGCGGGTATCCCCGGTCGCGAAGATCTGGCCCCCGGTTGTTAAACTCTCGGTTCTTCCGGCAATATTAACGGTATTTCCCATGCAGCCGTATTTCATTTTTTGGGCGGATCCGATATTTCCTACTACGCAGGGACCGGAGTTTATGCCGATTCCCATCTCAAGCTCCGGAAATCCCTGTCGGACGCCCCATTCGTTCACTTCCCGCATGGCATTTTGCATCGAGATGGCGCAGGCCACAGCGTGGAAAGCGTGAAGATCATCCTCCCGGGGAGCGCCGAAAACAGTGAAGATACCGTCTCCCAGAAACTCGATCACGGTTCCGTGATGCTGCGCGATGATCTCCGCCATTTTTTCAAAATAATGATTGAGCAGCGTCACTGTGTCGCCCGGGGTCATCCCGGCGCTCATGGCGGTAAAGCCGCGGAGATCGCTCATTAAAATGGAGACATCCCTCAGGATTCCTCCCTGTTTTTCACCTTCCGGCGATTCGAGCACGTAGGATGCAATGTCAGGAGACGTGTAGCGCATGAAGGCGGAGCTGACCCGGATCAGATCCGTCAGATCGCTCATCACGATGATAAGCATCCGTTCCTCTCCGGACGTATAGGCGAGGCTCACCCTCATCTGATATTTTACATGCTCGTGATTTTCATAATTTACGAGAGCCTGGCGGATGCTCTGTTTGTTGGTGACTGCGTCGATGAACAGCTGGATCAGTTCGTCATTCTCTTCCACGAAAGGGAACAATTCCCAGATCTTTTCTTTTTTCATCTCATTTTCCGGGATTCCCAAAAGCCTGAGCGCTGCGCGGTTTGCGTAGCACAGCCGGCCGGACGCATCCGTTACGCAGACGGCGTCCTCCATACTGGAGAAAATGAACCCCAGCTGATCTGCGGTGCTTTCAATCATCTGGCGTCAAGCTCCTTTCGCAAGCAGATCCGCGAGATAGCGGATGTCATTTTTCAGCGGATCACCGTGGTATTCCGGACGGGTGTATTCGATCACAAGAAAAGCGTCCGGGACTTCACGGGTAATAAACGGGATCAGGGCATCCATATCAAGAGTCCCGTCCCTCAGCCGGTTGTGCAGGTCATCTTTCCCGTCGTTGTTGTGAAGATGGAATCCCCGGATCCGGCTTCTGAGACGGCTGATCAGCCTGAATACATCCCAGCCGTTGGCATTTGCGTGACCGACGTCAATCAGAACGTCCAGATTCCGGGATTCCGCAAGGTCCGCAAAAGCTTCTTCATTAAGAAGCTGAGTGCCGAGTCTTTGGATTCCGGTATTTTCAACCAGCACCCGCACGCCGGGGAACATTTCTTTCATTTCCTCAAGATTTTCCAGGGAAATCCGGAGTCTGTCCTCCTTTTCACCCTGAGGAATGACGCAGTTGTTAAAGTGATAGACGAGATCTGTCGGATGAAGCATCCCGGCGTATTTCCGGGTCAGGCGGATATGATACATTCCTTCTTCGTATTCCGGAGAGCCCTTCGGTGCCGTATGTTCCACGCCCCAAACCGGCTCATGAAATACGAGGGGGCTTTCACAAAACAGCGGGAGATTCTTTTCGAGGTTCGCTTCGAAATCCGCAAGATCGAACATAGGAAGAAACTCAAAACCGATATTTTCGCCGGGATCCCGGAGATAGGCGCGGCCTTCTTCCAGACGGCAGCGGGGCAGTATGCAGGTATCAATATAGATTTGCATTTTCAATGCTCCTGTTCGGTAGAATATGGACGTTGCCGGTACATTTTCTTATTGTAGCGTAAAGCCGGCGGAGTGCAAAGTCCCAAGTCTCGGGACGTGGAGGAAGCGGCAGCCATTTTAAACACAAGGGAAGGATCTGTACTGTTTTTTGCGGAGGATCTTTTGTATAATAGTCCCAGTGAGTAAATAATCAAGCAGGCATATGCTGGAAATCTGCACAAAAAAGGAGAGGACCATGAGTTTTAATTTCTTTGTCAAAAGCAATATTACTTTCGGAAGGGGAGCCGCTGAAAAACTGCCGGAGATTCTCGCCGGTTACGGACTTCAGAAGATCATGATCGTCTATGACGGCGGCGTTAAAGCGGCCGGAATCGCCGAGAAGATAGTAGCGCAGGTTGAGAAAGCCGGTGTGGAATATGTTATTTTCGACGGCGTGATTCCGAATCCGACAAATGAGGTTGTCGAGGGAGCGGCGGAAATCGCAAAGAAAGAGGACGTAAAGGGCTTTGTGGCCGTTGGCGGCGGAAGCAGCATCGACCTCGCCAAGGCTGTGAACGTGCTCATGACAAACCCGGGCCGCATCGGTGAGTACGGCGGCATGAATATGGTGAAAAATGCCTGCCTTCCGCTGATCGCGATTCCGACAACAGCCGGCACATCCAGCGAGATTACAAACGTCAGTGCTCTGATCGATACCGAAAAGGTTATCAAATATGTCGTCATCGACAACAATATCGTAGCTTCCGACGTGATCGCCGATCCGGAATTCACAAAGACAATGCCTGTTTCGGTTACGGCAGCAACCGGTATGGACGCAATTACACACGCGGTTGAAAGCTATATCTCCAATATGGCGACTCCGCTTACGGAGTATAATTCCATCAAGGGACTTCAGATTCTCTACGAAAACCTTCCGAAAGTCGTTGAAAACGGCGCTGACATGGACGCAAGAGAGCAGATGATGCTCGGCTGCATCATTACCGGCTTTGGATTCTCAAATGCGAACCTCGGATTTGTCCATGCGATCGCGCATACGTTAAGCGCTCACTTCGGACTTGCCCACGGCATGGCAAACGCATGCGTTCTTCCGTATGTTATGGCCTACAACGCGGAAGCGTGCCCGGAGAAAATGGTCGAGCTGGCGAAAGCCATCGGGCTTAAGCCGTCGGGAGATCTTGAAAAGGATAAATTCCTTCTTTCGGACGCTCTTCTTGCTCTGTGCAAAAAGCTCGGCATCCGGACCCTGAAGGAACAGAACGTTCCGGAAGAAGCGTTTGACAGGCTTTCCGACGATGTCCTTAAGGAGCCGGTCCTCGGATTCAATCCGAGACAGGGCGTCACGAAGGAAGACGTCATCGAAATCTTAAAGAAAGCATATTAATTATTCATCATTCCAGAGGGAAGGCAGGTAGGCTGTTTTGAATCAGACAAATAAGCTCAGAATTTACATAACCATCGTCTGTATCAGTTTCTTGCAGGGACTTCAGTTCGGTCCGTCACCGGTGCTGGCGCAGATTCAGGAGCATTTTCCGTCGGTCAGCAAATCGCTCATTCAGATGCTGATCACCGCTCCGTCGATTGTCGGCATGATTTTCGCGCTTGTATGCGGAATCCTCGTGACGAAGATCAGCAAGAAAAAGCTGCTGCTCATTTCTGCGGCTGTCGCTTTTGTGACTGGAATGCTTCCGCTCTTTGTGGACAGCTTCCCGTTCCTTTTCGGAATGAGGATGATTTACGGATTCTGTCTCGGACTTGCCACAGCGCTCAACACGGCGGTTGTCGCCGAGTGGTTCCAGGGTGATGAACGAGTCATCGCCATGGGCGTCCAGTCCGCGTCTGTCGGCGCTGGAATCGCGGTGACGACTTTCGGAGCAGGCAAGCTCGGCGCGGCGGTCTTTACCAATTCCTACTTTATCAACATTATCGGAGCGATCTGCTTCGTGCTCATTCTGGTATGCCTTCCGGAGACGGGCGTCGCCAAGGCAGAGGGAGACAATCAGGTCAAGGTCAATGCGCGGGTCTTCCAGATTTCGGTGCTCGGACTTCTTGAATGGCTGTTCCTCATCACTTATACGACGAACATCTCGATGCACCTTGCGGGAAGCCTTGAAGGCAGCGCCTCCGCGGCGGGAAATCTGACCAGCGTATTTTCGGTCGCCCAGATTATTATCGGTCTTCTTCTCGGACTTCTGACGAAGATCACCAAAAAGGCCACTATTTCCGTGGCGATGCT
>CADBRO010000085.1 GCA_902797075.1 uncultured Lachnospiraceae bacterium | reverse complement strand
GTCGGATTCTTCCGCTGAGCGCGTCAGAAGAACGGTCTCCCTCCGGCTCGGCCAGCATGATCAGCGTCACTTCGGCCAGTATTCTCGGATTTGCGGCAAAACGCATCCTGTTCAGAAGCTCTGAGAGGACACGGATAAACCGCATAATGGTTTCCGTGTCGGTTTTCGACGCAAGATCCTGCCACTCATAGATCTGGTTCGCGGGGATTTCCGTCATCGAACAGGCGTCATCCGCCTCTGATACGGAAACGATCATGAGCTTTTCCAGATATGATATATATGCTTCTATGAACTGTCCGGCTTCCGTTCCCGCTGCGATCTGCCTTCCGAATCTCCTGACTGCAGAGCCGGCATCGCCGCTGATCAGGCTGTCCGTCAGCTGCGAAAAAACGGTATAATCCGTCTCACCCAGCGTTTTCATGACGCCTTCGCTGGTAAGCTCTTCATCCGCGTGAAAAGCGATGCACCTGTCCAGAAGCGACAGTGCATCGCGCATTGAACCTTTGGCTGAAGCCGCAATAAAGCGAAGCGCGCTGTCCCGGGCGGCGATCCCTTCCCTGTTCACGAGCTCGCGGAGTCTCTCCATGATGTCGTCGGTGTCAATCCTCCGGAAATCATACCGCTGGCACCGTGACAAAATCGTGAAAGGAAGTTTTCCCGCCTCAGTCGTCGCCAGAATAAAAATCACATATTCCGGCGGTTCCTCCAGCGTTTTCAGCAGCGCGCTGAACGCGGATCCCGACATCATGTGTACCTCGTCAATAATGTACACCTTATACTTCCCTGATGCCGGCCTGTACTGCACCTCGTCAATAATCTCACGAACATTATCGACGCCGTTGTTGGAAGCGGCGTCGATCTCAATCACATTCATGGATGTTCCGGAAGCGATTTCCCGGCAGGATTCACACTCGCCGCACGGGCTTCCGTCTATCGGATGCTCGCAGTTCACGGCTTTCGCAAGAATTTTCGCGGCGGATGTCTTTCCTGTTCCTCTGGTTCCGCAGAACAGGTATGCATGCTGAAGCCGGCCGGTTTTCACCTGGTGCCTCAGCGTTTTTACAACATGATCCTGTCCTCTGACATCGTCAAATGTCGGAGGACGGTACTTCCTGTACAGTGCGGTATAAGACATTGTTTATCAGTCTCCGAAACTGATTCCGATAGATTTTGCAAGAAGAACGGTCTGATCCTCCGGATCCACCATCTTGAGCTTTCCGGCGGACTTTGAAAGATCAACCTTCTTGATCTGGTTATTCACAGTCGCCACCATGATGCCGTACTCTTCTTTGATAATGCACTGGGCAGCATAAGCGCCGAGCTTCGTGGACAGAACTCTGTCGAACGGATCCGGGGATCCGCCTCTCTGAACATGGCCCGGAACCGTAACTCTGACTTCATAACCGGTCTTCTTCGTAATATCATCTGCCAGTTTATAGGAAATGGACGGATATTTCGAACTGATTTTCTCCATTTCCTTCTTCTGTTCTTTCTTGTCAAGCTTTGCGATTTCTTTCGGGATCGCACCTTCGGCTACCGCAAGAATCGTGAACTTCTTCCCGCCCTTATGACGCTTGTCGATTGCTGCGCATACTTTCTTGACGTCGTAAGGAATTTCCGGAAGCAGGATGATGTCCGCGCCGGAAGCAACACCCGCGGAAAGTGTCAGCCAGCCGACCTTGTGACCCATAACCTCGACGATGAAGACGCGTCCGTGTGAGGATGCCGTCGTATGAATCTGGTCAATTGCGGTCGTGGCAATATCAATAGCCGACTGATATCCGAACGTCAGATCGGTGCCGTAGATATCGTTGTCGATCGTCTTCGGCAGATGAATGATGTTAAGGCCTTCCTCCCGCAGCATATTCGCGGTTTTCTGGGTCCCGTTTCCTCCGAGGATCACCAGGCAGTCAAGACGAAGCTTATAATAGTTCTGCTTCATCGCCTCTACCTTGTCAAGGCCGTTCGCATCGGGAACGCGCATAAGCTTGAACGGCTGGCGCGAAGAACCGATAATCGTTCCGCCCTTGGTCAGAATACCCGAAAAATCAGCGGATGTAAGAAGACGATAGTTTCCGTAGATGAGTCCCTTATACCCCTCTTCGAAGCCGTAGATCTCAAGGTCCTTGATGTTGTGGCTGAGACCTTTAACGACACCGCGCATTGTCGCATTCAGCGCCTGGCAGTCACCGCCGCTCGTAAGCAATCCGATCCGTTTCATGAAACATCTCCTCCTTTAAGTATATCGTTAAAAGTCCAAAAACCACAAGCAAAGCTTGGTGGGCATGCACAATCCTCGTGCCGCATGGCGAAGTAACCGCCTGCGGCGCAGTTACAGTATACACAAATGTGTCAAATTTGACAATCAGGTCGAATTCATATATACTATGCTAATCCGTGCAACCGGGGCATTAGCGGGGCCCTGCAGCCTGCAATCCGCTACAGCAGGGGTGATGCCGTATCCGAGGGTGTGTCCTGATGGAGCCGCCCCCTTCAAGTGACGTTGACGTCCGGGTCCTGCGCAACGGGAATCCATGAATCGTGTCAGGGTGGGAACACAGCAGCACTAAGTGGAAGCTCTCGTGTGCCGCAGGG
>CADBRO010000084.1 GCA_902797075.1 uncultured Lachnospiraceae bacterium | reverse complement strand
TGCAGCCGCAGATATTCCTTGGGAACAGGCAGCCGAAACAGTTCGCGGCTTACTCGAAGAAGATCGGTTCTATACCGAAGAAGAGCAGGATCTGCTTCTGGATATCGATCCCGTAGCGATTCGCGAACGGCTCGCTGGAAACGGAATTATCAACGGAGAGGTTGTCGATCCCGAAGCGCTTTCCAATTCGCCGTTCATTCGTCAAGTGGAAAAGGATAACGCTTCCATTGAGCAACCAGAATCTGATCTGGAAAACACTGATCCGGAAACATCGCTCCCTTCAAATGAGCGCCTAATTCCGGCACATGACGGCATCCCTGCCATGCGTGAAATCACCATCGATCTGGCAGGGTCGGCATCAGACAAAGCACAGTCTGAAGCGCAAGCAGAAAAAGACAAACAGCAATCATTCCTTTATGACCTTCATCCCGGGGATGAGGTTTTTCTGGAGGGGTATCCCTTTTTTGTAGACGATATTCGTGTGTTCGAGATCACTTTCCGCGATCCTTCCGCAATTTATCCGATCTTCCGGGTTGAAAGCAAAGAGACACTCGAACGATTGCTGCCCCGTGATGAGCGCAACGACAAGTACAAAGCGGAACCGGCGTCACAAGCTCACCGGATTGAAGAGACAGCGCCCACGATTACCGCCGAGAATTTTCACATCACGGATGACCATCTTGGTGAAGGCGGTCAGAAAACCAAATTTGAAAACAACGTCCGGGCTATCCTTACGCTGAAAACGCTGGAAAAAGAAGATCGTCCTGCCTCACCGGAGGATCAGGAAGTTCTTTCAAGATATGTGGGGTGGGGCGGCATTCCCCAGGCGTTTGACGAGCACAATGCGGCATGGGCAGACGAATACAGAAGACTAAGAAGAATACTGACCGACACTGAATATGAAATGGCCAGGGCTTCCACGCTGAATGCTCATTACACCAGCCCTGCAGTTATCCGAGCGATGTATGACGCTGTGGAGCGGATGGGATTTCATACCGGAAACATCCTGGAGCCTTCCTGCGGCGTTGGCAATTTCTTCGGAATGTTACCGGAAAGTATGCGGGAAAGTCGTCTTTACGGTGTGGAACTGGACAGTATCACTGGCCGGATCGCCCGTTACCTATATCCCCATGCGGATATCTCTGTGACCGGCTTTGAAAAGACGGATCGCAGAGACTTTTTTGATCTTGCCATCGGCAACGTGCCCTTTGGTTCGTATAAACTGGCCGATAAGCGCTTCGACAAACACAATTTCCTGATTCATGACTATTTCTTTGCGAAAGCGCTGGATCAGGTTCGTCCGGGCGGTGTTATCGCTTTCATTACTTCCAAGGGCACCATGGACAAGCAATCTCCGGAAGTGCGACGCTATATTGCGGAGCGAGCGGAGTTGCTTGGCGCTATCCGTCTGCCAAATACGACATTCAAAACCAACGCCGGCACGGAAGTCACTAGCGATATTCTTTTCCTGCAAAAACGGGAACGGCCGGTTGTTACAGAACCTGATTGGGTGCATCTGGGCGAAACTGCGGACGGTATCCCGATAAACGCCTACTTCGCCGAGCATCCCGAGATGGTCCTGGGTACCATGGCCTGGGATGATTCCATGTACGGCGCGAAAACGGAGACCGCCTGCCTTCCCATCCCTGACTCAGATCTTCCTCGGCAGCTATCTGAGGCTGTTCAGCATATAGTCGGCGAATACCACGCCGCTGAAATGCCCGACCTCGGAGAAAACGAGCCCGTTCGGGAAACCATCCCCGCATCGCCGGATGTAAAGAATTATTCTTACGCCGTGGTAGACGGAAAGGTTTATTTCCGTGAGAACTCGGTCATGGTGCGGCCGGAACTGAATGCCGTCGCGGAAGAGAGAATCAAGGGTATGATCGCCCTGCGGGATTGTGTGCATCGGCTGATGGACGCTCAACTTGCCGATTACAGCGACGCTTCCATTCAGATGCTTCAGGCAGAATTGAATCAGCTTTACGACGCATTCACGGCGAAGTATGGTCTCATCAACAGCCGAGCCAACAATTTGGTCTTCCGCGAGGATTCGTCTTATTATCTGCTGTGCTCTCTGGAAGTCCTGGATGAGAACGGTGCGCTTTCCCGTAAAGCGGATATGTTCACGAAACGGACGATCCGTCAGCAGAGAACGATTGAGCATGCTGATACGGCCGCCGAGGCTCTGGCTGTTTCCATCTCGGAAAGAGCCGGCGTGGATATCTCGTTCATGTCCCAGCTGACGGGAAAAACGGAATATGAAATCGCATCCGATCTCACGGATGTGATTTTTCGTTTACCGGGCGAGACAGATGAAAAAGGTCACTCGCGCTTCGTAACGGCAGACGAATACCTCTCCGGCAATGTCCGTCAAAAGCTTCGGGAAGCGAGGGAAGCGGCAAAGCTAGCCCCTGTCTACGATTCAAATGTCCGCGCATTAGAAGCGGCTCAGCCCAAGGATTTGGATGCTTCCGAGATTGACGTGCGTCTCGGCGCAACTTGGGTGGGTAAAGAGTATATCCAGCAGTTCATGCAGGAACTTTTTGAAATTCCGTTCTATCAAAGGCGAGCCATTCAGGTTCAGTTTTCAGAGTATACGGCGGAATGGCGTATTTCCGGGAAGACGGTTGCCTCCTATAACAACGTCCCCGTTCATATGACCTATGGCACCGACCGGGCAAACGGTCTCCGCATTCTGGAAGATACTCTGAATCTGCGCGACGTGCGCATCTACGACACCATACAGGACACAGATGGAAAGGAGCGGCGTGTCCTCAACCAACGGGAAACAACGCTGGCCCAGCAGAAGCAGCAGATGATCAAGGATGCCTTCCGCGAGTGGATTTGGAAAGATCCGGATCGCAGAGCAACGCTGGTCGCCCGCTATAATGAGCTGTTCAACTCGATCCGGCCCAGAGAATACGACGGAAGGCATATCACCTTTATCGGGATGAACCCGGAAATCCGATTGCGGGAGCACCAGCTGAACGCCATCGCGCACATACTTTACGGCGGGAATACGCTGCTTGCACACCAGGTTGGTGCGGGAAAAACTTTTGAAATCGCCGCAGCTGCCATGGAAAGTAAACGTCTTGGACTCTGCCAGAAGAGCATGATTGTCGTGCCTAATCATCTGACGGAGCAATGGGCAGCGGAATTCCTGCGGCTCTATCCCTCG
>CADBRO010000083.1 GCA_902797075.1 uncultured Lachnospiraceae bacterium | reverse complement strand
TTCCCACTGACATCGCCAGCGCGAGGGAGATGCTGAGTGCTTTTCTCATCCACTTTTTCCTCATATTTGTTCCTCCACTTGCAAATCACTTTAATGTGTTAAACAGTTAAATTAAATATAGCATTTTAAAAAGAGGCGTGATGATATATATTATTTATAACTGTTATCTGTTTTTCTTATAACAAGGGGACCATTAAATGACAAGCAACCAGATCCGTTATCTGATTACGGTGGCAAAGGAGCGTTCTCTCAATAAGGCCGCAAAAAAACTGTTTATCTCACAGTCTGCGCTGTCCAATGCCATCGTGAGCGTCGAACAGGAGTTCGGAAGACGCATATTCAACCGCAACAACCGCGGCGTATCCCTTACATCCTTCGGGGAACAGTTTATTGCCTATATCACACCGATCAACAGCCAGCTTAATCTCCTCTATTCCATGCGGGATCCTTTCACAAGCGACGAGTCCGCAAAGCTTACCGTGATCAGCAACGGCTTTTATTTCTTGAGCGACGTCGCGGCGGAAACAGCCGCCATTTTCAACAGGAAGGGGATCCGCCTGTCAATGCTCGAAAACTACAGCGGAAATTTCACCGAGCATCTGGTCAACGGTTCCGCAGATATCGGAATCGTGCGGATCTGGAGCTGCTATAAGGAGAATACCCTGGAGCAGTATGACGCCATGAACCTGATGTATCACCCGATCTGCCGTCTGACGATCGGCGTCGATATCGGGAAGAAAAACCCTCTTTATGAATCTTTTCAGGGAAAAAGCATCTCTCCCGCCATGCTTGAAGGTTATCCGCTCATTCTCGACGAAAGTCTGGACAACGGTCCGTATACTGACATATTATACAGACTGAAGCTGCCGAAAACGCAGAACCGCTTTATCGTCAACTCCAGGGCTGCAGTTTACGAGCTTTTGAACCTCACGGACGGGTACACGCTGAATTCCAGGAAGTCCTCCGTTGAAGACGGAGGATCGCGCGTGATGGGTGATCCCAGATGGCGCTTTATTCCTCTTCGGGATTTAAGCATCCATTCCGAAATCGGCTGGATTGCGAAAAAACGTGCCCAGCTCTCCCCCGAAGCGCACGAATTTATCAGAATAGTGAAGGAGAATTTATGGATTACGCGGCCGTCAGACTGACCGGAAAGAACAGCGTGATGGATTTCGCGCTCTGGATAATTCTGGCCGTCCTTGTCGTCATATACATCGCAAGACTTTTCAGGAGAAAGAAATAACAGGGAGGACACGCATATGGATCAGATTGAAAAAAAGATCTGCGCTCTGATCGACGCCCGGCGGGATGAACTGCTCGCATTCGCCGACGACATCTTTAACCATGCCGAGCTCGGTTTCCTTGAACACCGGACGGCCGGAAAATTCAGGGACGCGCTTCAGGGTCTCGGTCTTAAAACCGAGGAAGGTCTTGCCGTAACCGGCGTTAAAGCCCGTCTTAACGGAAGCTCCACCGGTCCGTCAATCTGCCTCATGGGTGAACTTGACGGCCTTCCGATTCCCTCAAATCCCCACGCGAACAAAGAAACAGGCGCCGCGCACTGCTGCGGACATAACGCCCAGCTGACAGGGGTTCTCGGAGCGGCCATGGCTCTTACAGATCCCGAAATCCGCTCTCTTCTGTCCGGCAGCGTCGTGTTCTTCGGGGTTCCCGCCGAGGAATATGTGGATATCGGAAAGCGCAGACAGATGCGCGAAGAAGGGCTCATCCGCTACGGCTGCGGAAAATGCGAACTGATCCGGATCGGCGCCCTCGATGATATCGACCTCGTGGTCGGCCACCACTCGAGCTGTACAAAAAAATATCTGGTTGCCAACCGTTCCTGCAACGGCTTCGTTACAAAGCTGGTCCGTTTTTCCGGAAGAGCCGCCCACGCCGCCGGCGAACCGCAGCGGGGTATTGACGCGATGGCGGCTGCCCAGATTGCGATGCACGCGGTCGACGTGCAGCGCGAGACCTTCAGGGACCACGACTCCGTAAGAATCCATTCCTGCATCACAAAAACAGAGACCGCCGCAAATGTCATCGCGGATGAGGTCTGCATGGAATACTCAATCCGCGGACGCACTATTCCGGCTTATCTGGACGCAGCAAAAAAAGTTGACCGGGCGCTCCGGGCCGGAGCCATTGCCACCGGCTGCGGCGTAACCATCGAGACTCTTCCGGGGAATCTTCCGATTGTACCGGTAAAGGATTCGTCCGTAACGCGCGAAGCTCTTTCACTCATCGCAGGGGATACCCCGGTAACGGAAACCGGTCCGGATTTCCACTCGACCAGTTCCGGAGATTACGGCGACATCAGCTCGATCATGCCCCTTCTCCAGTTTAACACCGGAGGCTTCAGCGGCGCGTTCCACACACCTGACGTTGAGGTATCTGATCCGGATGACGCCTATATCATCCCCGCAAAGGTATTCGCTCTCATGGCATGGCGCCTCTTAAGAGACGGAGCGGCAAGAGCCGATGAAATTATCCGTGAATTTGAACCGCTTATGACGAAGGAACAGTATCTCAGCCTTATGGAAAGCATGATGTCCGTCGAAACAATTGAGCCCTCTCCGCTTCCGCTTCTGGATGATGAATCCGTCATATAACAGTGTGCTTGACCACCGCGTAACTTCCGGTTTATAATACATTTACCGGAAGTTTTCTTATGTGCTTAAGGAGAAGTCATGACGTTCGGAGAAAAAATCAAAGCCGCAAGGCTTGCGCTCAATCTGTCGCAGACGGAGCTTGCTTCCGTCACAGGCATCTCGGAGCGGTCCATTTATACCTATGAGACTCAGAATATCCTTCCTCGCAAAAGCAATCTGAAGAAGCTTTCTCTTGCGCTTCATGTGTCCGAAGAATATCTGACGGACGAATATGAAAGCGGTCCGCAGGAAGCTCCCGAAGAGGAGGCGTTCCTTCAGCGTGTCCACAGCACTTACGGAAACCGCGGCGCCCGCGAGGCCCGTGAGGTTCTTCAAAAAGCCGGCGCCCTCTTCGCCGGCGGCGAGCTTGACGCCGAGGCCAAGGATATCTTCATGCAGTCGCTGATGCAGGTATACCTCTCATCCAAAGAGAAAGCATCGGAAAAGTTTTCACCGAAAAAGCGCAAGAAGCGCTCCCTTAAAAACGGGTGAAATCTGACGGGTTTATGCAGACGGGAGACCATTTCCATGAAGACGATCATTCCGATTGAGGAAATACGGGAAAAAGCAAAGAACCTCCGGACTTACGCCAGCGGCGGCCCGGAGGATATCTGCCGTGCGCTTGATATCTCGCTGCACTATATGGATCTTCACAAAAAGATCAAGGCTTATTATTTCTGCCAGTCACGAATTCACAATATCGTCGTCGATTCCAACACCGTAGACGTCTTCAGACAGGTTCTGATCGCGCATGAGCTCGGTCACTACTCGCTGCACCGGAAGACCGCCATGATGAGAGGTTTCGAGGAGCTTGAGGTCCTCGAAAAAAGAGATTCCCGTCCGATGGAAACAGAGGCGAATCTTTTCGCTGCCGAACTCCTTATAAGCGACGAAGGTGTGCTCAGCCTTCTGCGTGAGCACACCTTCTTTGAAACGGCAGCCATACTTAACGTGCCTGCCGCTCTCCTCGATTTTAAATTCGCTGTTCTTCAGAAATGCTGCCGCATCGGAGCGGCGTCTCCCTTCACGGCCTCTCCGGTATTTCTCAAAGTTTTACCGGAGGCTTACGACCGCTCGAAGTACGGCGATGACTGACCGTCAGTCATTCGTCAGCTTTTTCCAGGTGAAGTCCATTCCCGCGCCGGCGCTGTCAATCAGCGCCTCTTTTGCTGCCTTAAGCGTTGCGTATCCTGTAACGACGCCGTCGTTTACCGCGTCGTCTCCCAGGCTCACCACGTCCCCGGCGTACATGCAGGTCTCAAACTGGAACGAGTCCGGATCGGACGGATTAATCAGCACATTTTTATAATACTCAATCAGAAATACCTTCTTAATCTGTCCGTTATGGCTCTTGAAGGAGACGCGCGTAACGTCATAGAGAATATTTTCGTCCTCAGAGGTAAGGAGCCAGACTCTTACGGGTTCGCTCGCAACGATTTCATTCTTCACTCCGAATGAGTCGGACGGATCTCCGAGATTCATCTGAATAATCGCGTCAGACTTTTCATGCATCGCCATGATTGCGGCATCCGTAAGATCCGCTGCGTCTCTCAGATACTCATCAAGTCCGCTGACCGTATAATCCTTTGACGTTTCCGTCAGATTATAGGATCTGCTCTCAGCTGTCAGCGTCACGGTCTCGCCCTGAATCAGCCCGCTGTTCTTTGACAGCGTATAGGTGATTTTCGAAGCATCCGCGCCGACAAGATCCGTATTGAGAACCACTTCCGCAGTTCCCTCGCCGGTCTGTCCCGTAAAGACTACGCCCGCATAATCAAACGGATTGATCTTCGGAAGAAGCATCGGATAAATAAACAGTACCGCTGCAAGTGCCAGAAGAAGTATCAGAAAGAATATAAGTGCTCCGATCAGCTTGCGTTTACCTGATTTTTTACGTCTTTTTGCCATATTTCTCCCCTTTTTACAATCATTTATGTGAAAAAGTTCTTCATTTTCGAGGCGATCTTTTCTGCATCGCTTCTGCCGTCAAGCTCGTCCCGGACCTGAAGCGACATATCCACGTAATCCGTAATCACAGCATCTGCTCCGCTCTGGAAAAAGCGTTCCATGCTGCTTTTTGTATTGACCGTCCAGACTACCGCGGTTTTCCCGCATCGATGCGTCTGCTGTATCGCTTCGCGCGTCGCCCGATCTTCCTCCATAATCAGCAGATCGGCATTAATTTCCGCGACGTCACCGTAGCCGAGATAATAAAGCAGCCCCGTATTCAGTTCAGGATAGCTCTTCTCGGTATAGGATACAAGTCCTCTTTTCAAAGAAATAATCACGCAGCTTGACGCGAGCCCCCGCTCGGTAATCATCGCCGCCACGTCGTCCGCCATTCTGTAATCGGCAGTTTCGCCTTTCAGTTCGATAAACAGAACGCACCGGTCCCCGCAGGTATCCAGCATTTCCTCAAGCGTCGGAATTTTTGCTGTCATGGTTTCTCCGCCGCTGCTGTCCGTGATTGTAAGTTGGCGGATCTCCTCGAGGGTCATTTCGGACGCCTTTTTTGAAACTCCACAGAGCCTTGAAAACGTCGAGTCGTGATTGATGACGTAATGGCCGTCACTTGTTCTCTGCACGTCAATTTCGCTTCCGTAAGCGCCGTGCGATATGGCTTCCTCAAGTCCCTCCAGAGAATTCTCGGCCGCCAGTATGCCTCCCGCGCGGTGGGCAATCACCGCCGTCTCATGGGAGCTTTGAATATCCGAAAT
>CADBRO010000082.1 GCA_902797075.1 uncultured Lachnospiraceae bacterium | reverse complement strand
CCGACAGACGAGTGGGTGGAAAAATGGTTCAGACTCTGTGACAAGTATGAAATTGTTCCGGTTGAATACGGCAACTGGATCGATTCCCACGTTCTCGGGGAACGGGATCTGACAACAGAGGAATCCGTTGAAATGCTGAAGAGAGACATTCGTCTCGCGCATCGCCTCGGATTCACAGTCATGAGAACTAAGATGCCCGTAATCAATGACCTTCTCGAGCCGGTTCTTAACTGGAGAGAGATTATCCGGGGAGCGCTTCCGCTTGCCGAAGAACTCGGTATTAAAATGTGCCCGGAAATTCACACTCCGTCAAACCTGAAAGGCAAGCTGGTCACGGATTTTGTCGATTTCATCAAAGAAACCGGAACAAAGAATTTCGGACTCAATATTGACTTCTCGGTTTTCCGTACGGGATTTGGCGAAAACGAGTGGAGGGATCCGAATTACACGCCGAACAAGCCGGAAGACATCATTCCTCTTCTTCCGTACATCTACTGCTGCCATGCGAAATTTATCAACATGAGTGATAATTTTGAAGAGACGACGATTCCGTATCCTGAAATCATCAAAGTGATGCAGGAAAATGGCTACGACGGCTACCTTCTGAGCGAATATGAAGGTGCAGACAAGTACGACGACGGCTATGAAGTGGGACAGACGCTGAGAAAACAGCACATTATGCTGAAGAATCTGCTCGGTGACTGAGTATAGTGTATAAGAGAGGAGCTCAATATGGAAAAACAGGTAATCCAGTCTGTAGGATTCAGAAATACAAAAGACGAGAACGGAAATATCACAGGATTCCAGTTTAAAATCAGACTGCCTTATTACAGAGGCGTATTCCTTTCTCAGCTTCGTCCGGGAGCGCTCTTTGTAGACGGGGAAAAATTTGATAAAGAAGACATTATCTGGAATATTAAAGGTGAAGATTTCACAAATGAAGAGATGAAAGATGATTTTCAGACGCATTGGAGCGTGACGGCTCCGGCCGTACTCAAGGTCAGGAAACCGGGCGGCCTGAAACAGGGGTATCATGATCTGAAATACGGTTTCTGCTTTACTTCATCCTATATGCCGCCGATTATCCAGGAACATCTGGATCCGGATACGGAGAGCATGATTTTTATGCCCGAGTTCGGACACCATGTAAATGAACGAAGACTTTTGATTGTTTGATCGTCAAAATAGGCGGAAAGGATTGATTTCAGAACCGAAAACCGATACAATTTATTAACAGGCATTTATTGCTGCAACTACCATTTCATTAATAGGAGGACTCAACATGAGCAAGAAGCTTCCGGTTGGTATTCAGGTATACGGACTCAGGGATCTTCTGGAAAACACACCAGAAAATTTTGAAAAAGTAATGCAGAGTGTTAAAGATCTCGGATATGACGGTGTAGAGCTCGCAGGACTTTACGGGCTGACGCCGGAATATGTAAAAGAAGTTTTGGATAAGGTCGGCCTTGTTCCGATTTCCGCGCACGTTGCCTTTGCGGAGATGATGGAAGATCTTGATACAATTATCGCTGATTACAAGAAAATCGGCGTAGAGTATCTTGTTATGCCGTATATGGCGGAAGAATACCGTCCGGTGAATCCTGAAGGCTTTGAAAAATTCCTTCCGATGCTGAATGAAGTCGGAAAGAAGATTCATGACGCAGGAATGACATTCCTTTATCATAATCATGATTTTGAGTTTGTTAAGATGGCCGACGGCCAGTGGGGCTATGATGTGATGTTCGCAGCAATCCCGCATGACAACCTCATGCCGGAGCTTGATACCTGCTGGTGCGATGTCGCTACAGGCGACGCTCCGGGCTTCATCCGCAAGTATTCCGGACGTATCCCGGTCATTCACCTCAAGGACTATATCAAGAAGGGTGAAGTTAAAAACATGTATAAGCTGATCGGAATCGATGATGAAGAGTCCGAAGGCGATACAGGATATTTCGGACTTCGTCCGGTTGGCTTCGGCCAGATGATCTGGGAGCCGGTTCTTGAAGCAGGCCTTGAAGCAGGAACAAAATGGGTGATCGTTGAACAGGACGAGCACTACGAAGTTGATCCGCTTGAATGCGCGAGAAGAAGCCGCGAGTATCTGAAGATCCTCGGCTGGTAATCCCCATTGATCCGATCATAATTATGGCCCGGTGTCTTCCGGGACAAAATAATAAAAAGGAGAAAACTATGAAACAGATGAGAATTGCCATTATCGGCTGCGGAATGATTTCCCACAGACACATGACCGTCATTGAGAACCTCAACGCGAGAGGCTATGATCTTAAGGTTGTCGCTGCAGCCGAAATCGACAAAGACAAACTGATGGCTTGGGGCAAGCAGTATGGCCTCGACGAGAAAGATCTGTATCAGGATTTCCGTGAGATGCTGAAGCGTGACGACATTGACGAAGTCGAAGTCTGTGTCCACAATAATCTGCATACATCCGTTGCTACCGCGGTTATGGCAGCCGGATTCCCGTGCTATTCCGAAAAGCCGATGGCAGCAAGCTACGCTGATGCCAAGATTCTTTACGATGCTCAGAAGAAGTACGGCCAGAAGCTCGCTATTCAGATCAGCTCGATCTACAATCCGCAGACCCGTATTGCGAAGAAGATGATCGCTGAAGGAAAGCTCGGAAAAGTTTACCATGCCCGTTCCGTAGGCCACAGACGTCAGGGCCGTCCGGGATATGATATGCCGTTCTTCAGCCGTGATTTCATCGACCCGAATATCGGCGTTCACGGACCGCTGTTCGATCTTGGTATTTATCACCTTGCACAGATGCTCTATGTTCTCGGTATGCCGGAACTGGAGAGCGTATACGGCTTCCAGAGCTGTGATTACTGGACAAATCCGGAGATCGACAAGCTCGTCAACCGCACAGCTCCGGTCGAAGATCTCGGAGTTGGTATGGCACGCTTCAAAGGCGGCCTCTGCATGGACATCTATGAAGACTGGGCTATCCACATGGAAGATATCGGCGGAAGCTTTATCGCAGGTTCTCTCGGCGGACTTAAGTTCATCGATGTCGACCAGACAGGCGGACCGATGGCTGTTCCGGCCGGCGGCCAGATCGTAGGCGGCGGCAAGCTTCAGACACCGAGACTTATCTATTACGGAGTAGATGACGAAGCTAAGCTCTTCGAGACAAAGCTCGACTGCGCGATCGGCGATGTTACAGGCCAGCAGGAACTCCTGATTCATCCGGAGATGGCTATGTACAATGATAACCAGCTGCAGTGGTACTCATATCTTTGGGGCGATCTCAACGACGAGACCAGAATCGACTCTCCGTATATCGCAATGCAGACTGCATTCCTTTCCGAAGGCGTCGTTCTTTCAAGCGACCTCGGCAGAAGCGTCACAGCTGATGAAATCAAGCAGATGGCTAAATCTATCGCTCTTCGCGATCAGGAAACGCCGTTTGGAACGATTCATTATGACTTTGACGAATACAAACCCGAATAAATTAAAGATCACGTTAAAGGCGGCCGGAGCAATCCGGCCGTTTTTTGATTATCAAAGATAACGGGACTTCCGATTATGAACTTCGTTTTCTTCAGCTCATTCGCCAAAAATTACATTTTTTGCCCTGATGTACTTGCCTGATACTGATTCAATATGTTATTTTAACGGGCGGACTATATACAAAATGAAAAGTCAGAGGGCAATTTCCGGTATGAGAAGAGAAAAAGAGCATACACCTATTACGCAGCAGCTGATCGATCTCCTGAACGGTGATACCCGTCTGAAGGGCCTGGTGGAGAAGTCAATTGAACTTGCAGCCATCGAAAACCCCGACACAGTCAAAAATCCTGTCCGGAACCTTGAGATGCTGTATGATTACATCGATTTTACACAGACGGTTATGCCGTGGGCTTATCTGCCGGAAGAGTGTTTCAAAAACTTTGTAACAAAGACAGACCAGAGCTGTCTTTATATCTATTATCTTCTGGATCGTCCTCTGGATGAACTGAAAGATGAGCTGGAGTTCCGCCCGTCCGTACAGTTCCTCGAGCCGATTTACCGGTGGCTCAAGGACTACAACAATGCACTGCAGGTTTATATGGATTCCGAAGCCTCATGGAAAGAGGAGTATTACAGGAATCTGTATAAGGATCCTACATGGCATCTTGACCTGGGATGGTTTGAGGACAGCAGTAACTGGCATTCTTTTAACCAGTTCTTCTCAAGAAAGCTGAGCGATATGGAGAAGATTCGTCCGCTTGCAGGACGGGATGACGACTCCATCGTCGCATCGCCCGGTGATTCTCTTCCTCAGGGAACCTGGGAAATCGATGATAAGGGTTATTTCTGCTCGGGAGATGTATACGATGAGCACGGCGTTCTGATTAAGACGAGTGCGTTTTTCTCGGTAGAGGACCTTCTGGGTGAAAATGGCGCTCCGTATGCGGAGGAGTTCCACGGAGGAACGCTGACTCATACATTTTACAATTTCGATGACTATCACAGGTGCCATGCGCCGGTATCAGGAAAAGTGCTGGCAGCCTATGTGATAGGCAATCCTGACGCCGTTGGCGGAATTACAACCTGGGATCCGGAGCGGGGACAGTACGTACTTGAATCCTGCTTCGCCGGATGGCAGTCCTACGAAACAAGAGGCTGCGTGATCATCGAAACGGACAGATTCGGACTTGTAGCGGTGCTTCCGGTTGCGCAGGGACAGGTTTCAAGCGTTCATTTCACCGACAATGTGAAGATCGGACAGCGAATTGAAAAGGGAGATGAGCTTGGATACTTCCTGTTTGGCGGATCCGATTGCGTCATGCTCTTTTCGTCAAAGGTAGCATTTTCACTGAGCGCAAAAGAGGCCTCCAGTGACGACACTTATGCAAACGGCTTTGCAAAGATTCTCTGCAGAGCAGAGTACGGAAGATTACAGCTGAAATAAATATTAAGAATGGTTTGAATGCATCAGGAGGATGCCGTATTTGTAAAAATGCGGCATCCTTTTTT
>CADBRO010000081.1 GCA_902797075.1 uncultured Lachnospiraceae bacterium | reverse complement strand
TTGATCAAAATCCGGCTGTACTTCAACTGCCGCCTCATAACCGGAGGAATTTTTATGGCTGACGGACTTACACTGTATAAGCTGATTATTCTTTATATGCTGAGAAAGGTGAATTTCCCCCTCTCAAATACGCAGATCACCGAGCTTATGATTGAGAAGGAATACACGGATTACTTCCATATCCAGGAAGCGCTCAGCGAACTTGTCACATCGAAACTGATTACGGTCGAGAAGATCCGCAATACTTCACAGTACACCGCCACGATCGACGGCGAAAAGACACTCGAGTATTTTACCAGTGAGATTTCTTATCCGATCAAGCGCGAGATCGACGAATATCTTCGTGAAAATGCTTTCGAGCTGCGCAACGAGAGCTGCATGATTGCCGACTGGGTTCTGGCGGAAGACGGGGGATTTGCCGTCACCTGCAGAGTCAATGAAGGAAAGGAAACCATCATTTCACTGACAATCAACGTCACTACGGAAGAAGAAGCGGAACGAGTCTGTGAAAAATGGCCTTCCAAAGCCCAGCAGCTTTATCTCGATATCATGACTTCGCTTCTTTAAACAAACAAAAAAAGATCCCGGCCCATGATCAGGCTTCCATAAAGCTCTGACACGGCCGGGTTCTCTTTATTCATCTTCTTCGTCTTCGATTTCTTCTGACAAATCCGTGTCCTCAATCAGCAGCATCCTGCTGACCGCTCTTGCGAACTTCCGGATCAGTCCGGTCTTTCTCTTCTCTTTTGCTCCGCTTTTACGCTTTCTTCCCGGGGATTCCGTCTTGTCTCCGGAGTCGGCGTCCTTTGACAGATCCTTCTCTTTCACCTTCCGGCCTGACAGTTCGTCTTTCCTGCTCTTTTTCTTCATCCGGCTCTCAAACACCGGACTGTCATCTTCATCAAAATCATCGTCAAGATCGTCGATGTCCTCTTCCGGCTCGATGAATTTCACCGGATTTTTCCGTACCGGTTCCGTCATCCGGTCCGTGTCGTCGTCAAAACGGTGTTTCCCTCCGCTTTCGATTCCCGCAATCACGCTCATATCGATCGCGGGGAGCGGTGCCGACGCTCTGCGGATCAAAGGCTCATCCGTATCTTCCGAGGCATTTCCAAGATACGGCTTCATAAATGACGGCATCGTAAACTCTGTTTTCTGCTCTGAAAGCGTTCCGCTTGCACCGAATATAAATTCTCTGGCAGCCGGCTCTTCCCCGGAATCGTCCAAAGCGGCATCCTCATCGTCCGGTTCTTCTGCCGGAGTCTCCGGAATAATATCCGTCTCCTCCGGTACTTCCTCCGAAGCATCCAAAACAGCTTCCTCATTGTCCGGTTCTTCTGCCGTGACATCCGGAATCATGTCCGTCTCCTCCGGTACTTCGTCCGAAGTATCCAAAGCGGCGTCCTTGTCGTCCGGTTCTTCCGCCGAAGCATCAGGGGCTTCTTCCCGGGCAGGAGAATTCCCGGTATCAGCTGCCGTCTGGTCATAGACGAAACGGGTCTCGGTCTCCTGATTTTCGTCATATCCTTCGTACTCGAGATCCGAATCGACAAGTTCAAATTGCAGCGGCAGCATTTTGATCAGATACGGCGTAGAGGGCATTTCACTTTGCACTTCATCCGAAAAACCGCACAGATCAAGGATTCTCTGGTACTCCTCGCTTTCGCGGGAGACAACGAAGGCCTTTGCGCTGAACTGGAGGAAATGCCTGTCATCGGAAGACGTATAGGGATCGAAAATCGCGGCGGATACATTTCCGTTTTCACGGATTCCCCTGAATTTCCGGCCTCCGCTTGTAATCAGCCAGAAGACTCCGTCGATATAGTGATACTCGCACGGCGTACAGCGGATATAGCCCTCTCCGCTCGTCGCAAGCGCCAACGTATTATGCGTATCGATAAAGGCCGCGACTCTTTCCGATAATTCATCCTGCGGAAGAGCCTCGGCCGGCGTTCTCATGAGCCTGCAGATCTCATATCCTACTTTGGCAGTATCAGAGTCGGAAACAACAAAAGTACCCGTGACGTCCTGCAGTTCCAGCTGGCGCTCGGTATCTGATACAAAGCCGGAATACCCGAAATCCGAAAAGCCCACGCCGACCATAACGATGCGTCTGCCCTTCAGCATATCTCGATGGGCGCTCATAAAGGAGCGTGTCTTCCCGGTGGTCACTGCTCCGTAAAAATTGAATACAAAACAGAACCCGCCGTAAGGCGACAGATCTTCCGGAGCTTCGTCGATTTCCGCAATCTTCGTGTTCCCGATAAGACTTGCCAGACCGTCGGCGATATGCTCAGTCGAGCTCATTTTTCCATCAAAAAGAAGCAGTGTTCTGATCATTGATGATCATCCTTTCCTGCACCGGAGAGTGACTTAATCTGCTGCTCCGGTGCGCCTGATTTATTATTATAACATCTTGCGGCAAGGTTGGATACAAATTGCTTAAATAATGAAAATAGTGTAGAATAGCCACAAGCTCTAAACCTTCGTGTTAACAGCCTAATATATACAATTGGATATCCTATGATTACAATCATTTTAGCCATATGCCTTATCATTCAGTTTATTGCCTGCATTTTTATCGGATGGTCAGGGATCATCGCTTTTCTCGGTCTGACGAAGAAAATCATTCCTGTCCGGTCCGGAAATGAGGCCAGGAAGAACCGCTTTGCAGTTGTTGTCTGCGCAAGAAACGAGGAGAAGGTTCTTCCGATTCTTTTTAACAGCCTTATGAAGCAGGATTATCCGCAGAACTGCTGGCATGTCTACCTGCTCGCCGATCACTGCACGGACGAAACGGTTCGAGTCGCGAAACAGTTCCCGTTTGTCACGGTTTACGAAAAAACAGGGGATTCTGCCAAAGGAAAGGGCGCGGTCCTTTCCTGGGGTATAAGGAAGCTTCTTAAGGAACGTGGAGAAGCCTTCGATGCAATGCTTTTTTTCGATGCGGACAATATTGCGGACAGCAGTTTCATAAGCAATATGAACGATCATCTGAACAGAGGAAATGAAATCGTTCAGGGCTTCAGAATCGCGGGGCTTCCCTACCGCACTGTTGTTACAAAATGGTACGCGCTTTACTGGCCGATCTATTCGTATATTTATTCTTACCCGCGTGAAAAAATGGGTCTTTCCTGTTTTCTTACAGGCACCGGTTTCGCGGTCAGTAAAAAGCTTCTGAAGAAACACAGCTGGAAGACATCCTCCATCACGGAAGATGTTGAATATTCATTTCAGCAATGCCTCCGCAGCGGAAGAGTTTCTTTCTGTATCCACGCCGTCTGCTACGACGAGCAGCCCTCTTCGTTTTCTGTCATGCTGAGGCAGCTTACGCGCTGGTGTACGGGAAATTATGAAATTCTCCGCACTTATTTCGGAAAATGGTTCGCGGAATTCCGATGTCATCCGTCAGCCAGGCTGTTCGATAATCTCGCGCTGCTTCTGATCGGACCGTGTTCATGCATGGTTTTTCTGATCACCATTATCTTGTCATTTGTCTACGCGAAGATTTCGCTGCCCCTTGTCCTGATCCATCTGACCTTCTTTGTTCTCGGATATCTGGTCACGGCAGCTGCGGCAGCCATTATCGCCCGCTACCAGAAAATGCCGGTACGTGCTCTTCTTGGCGCGATCCTGACATTTCCGCTCTTTTTATGGATCTATACGCTCTGTTCCGCCTACTCAATTCTCTGTCCTCAGAGGAAATGGAAAACCATCGCCCATTCGGGTCTTTCGGATCCGGACGGCGGTAAAAAAGAAGAAAAGATCCGGAAATCCGCAGTATGAGCGGTTTTCCGGATCTTTTTCAGTATTCTTCGTAATAGCTTCCGAGACAGCGCACGACCGGACAGATCTCCTCCAGCTCGGTCAGAATCTTCCGGGTTGTTTCGGGATTCTCCGTCTCTTCGATATCGATAAAAAACATAAACTCAAAATCTTTGCCCGGAATGGGGACGCTCTCTATTTTCAGCAGATTGATATTCTTCTCCGCAAATAAATCGAGAATTCCCGAGAGCATACCCGGCCGGTGCGGAATCGTGAGAATCAGGGATAGCCTGTTCGGTTTTTCGGACTTACCGGGTATTCCGGATTCTTCTTTTCCTGAAATGCATATGAACCGCGTAAAGTTGCTGTTATTGTCCGCAATATGACGCTTCAGCACCTTCAGACCGTAGATTTCCGCGCACTCCGGAGAAGAGACGGCAGCAAGCGCCGGATCATCCGATTCCGCTGTCATGCGGGCGGCCACCGCGGTATTTAAACAGGCGTCTATGCTTACTTTGTCCCCCAGGCTGTGAAGAAATGTCTCGCACTGTCCCAGTGCCTGCTCATGGGAGATCACCCGCCTGATATCCTGAAGCGCGGTTCCTTCCTTTGCGAGCAGCACATGGTCGATTTTCAGTCGCATCGCATAAGCGATGGAGACTTCTCTCGTCTGAAGAAGCCGGTAGACAGCTCTGACAGAACCGTAAGTGTTGTTTTCAAGAGGCAGCACGCCGAATCTGCACAGCTTCTGGTCGACGGCAGATATGACCGCTCCGAAGTTCTTGAAATAGAGAAAGGATCCGTCCGGAAACATCTTTTCAGCGGCCAGCTGCGAATAGGCCCCTCTCGTTCCCTGAACTGCGACCGGTATTTTTCCCTCTGTAAAACTCATAGCGGTTCAGTCCTCTCTGATCGCATTCCGGATCGCCGTCAGTTTCCGGTTCAGCTTATCAAAAGCTTCCGGTGTAATTGACTGGGGCCCGTCACACTTTGCGTGCGGCGGATCATTGTGTACTTCGATAATCAGTCCGTCAGCTCCGGCTGCCGCTGCCGCACACGCCATGGAAGGTACGAGCTGTGATTTGCCTGTCGCGTGACTCGGATCAATAATAACCGGAAGATGCGACAGCGCCTTCAGGGACGGAATGCACGCAAGATACAGCGTCTTTCTTGTATAGGTCTCGAAGGTTCTGATCCCTCTTTCGCAGAGGATTACATTCGGATTGCCGCCTGCGAGAATATACTCGGCGCTCATCAGAAGATCCTGATAGCTGCATGCCATTCCCCTCTTCAGAAGCACCGGCTTTCTTGTCTTCCCCAATGACTTCAGCAGAGAGAAATTCTGCATATTTCTGGCCCCTACCTGCAGAATATCCACATCGTCAAAGAGCGGGAGCTGGCTGGCGTCCATGATCTCCGTACAGATCGGAAGCCCCGTTGCTTCCTTCGCCTTGAGTAGAAGGCGGATGCCGTCGATCTGCATTCCCTGGAAGGAATACGGAGACGTCCTCGGTTTAAAAGCGCCGCCCCGGAGAACCTGAGCCCCGCTCGCTTTTACAGCCTTCGCAATCCCGATGATCTGTTCTTCGGATTCTACCGAACAGGGTCCGGCGATCAGCGTCAGGCTTCCGCCGCCGATTTCCACGTCGCCTACCCGGACAACCGTATCATCCGGATGGAACTTCCGGTTGGCATTCTTGTAAGGCTCCTGAACACGTTTTACATTATCGACAATATCAAGAGCCGAAATCAGATCCACGTCCACCCGTGACGTATCGCCGATCAGTCCGAGAATCGTCTGGTGGGATCCGACCGTCGGATGAACTTCTATATTCTGCGCTTTCAGCCACTCAAGCAAGCTGTCAAGCTGCGCTTTATCCGGGTTCTGCTTAAGTATGACTATCATCAGTGTATCCTTCCTTTCACCGGCAGTACTCAGCTTAAAAAATATACCCGCAGTCATTTTGACCGCGGGATCATGAAAATTCCTGTCAAACCGCATTAACGTTAGCACCCGGCGCCTGACATGTCAAGTTTTATATTGAAGAAGGTCCACGTGAATGAATCAAAAAGTACTGTGAATGTTTTCTTTACATAAATCGTTTCAGATAGTAAAATCAAACAACAAATGTTTTGGATTTAAGGAGGATTGAGATGACAAGAGGAATCAAGATCAGTATTTTAGGAGCCGGGCGGGTCGGAGCAGCTGTAGCTCATACTCTCGCGGTTCAGGGCGTCGCATCTGAAATCATCCTGGTTGACATTGCTGCCGACAAGGCGAAAGGAGAAGCTCTCGACATCTGTCAGGGAACCGCAGTACTTGATATGCCTGTAAGAGTTCTTGACGGAGATTATATCGATACTGTCGATTCCGATATCATTATTTTCACTCTCGGCGCCGCGAGAAAACCGGGACAGACGCGGCTTGATCTCGCACGCGGCAACGTCGCCATCGTCGAATCCGTCATTCCCCAGGTGGTCAGACTCTCGCCGTCCGCGAAATACGTCGTTGTCAGCAATCCCGTTGATATCATAACCTATACGATCATGAAGCTGTCCGGTCTGCCGGAAAACCAGATCATCGGCACGGGCTGCTCCCTTGATACGGCCAGACTCCGTAATGAAGTCGCTTATCTTGCCAAGGTCAGTCCGAAAAACGTGCATCTTAACGTCTACGGCGAACACGGAGCGACCGCTATGATCCCCTGGTCTTTAGGGTCGATCTACGGCGAAAATATCGACGACTATTTCGCTTCGAGGCCGGACATCTCTCTTCCGCCTCATCAGGAGCTTCTTGATATGGTCCACGGGGCAGGCGGAAAAGTAATCCGCCTCAAAGGGGCGACGTTCTTTGCCGTATCGGTCGTAACCGCTTATATCTGCAGCTGCATCCTGCACGACGCAAAGGCTGTTCTTCCACTGTCGACCATGCTGCACGGGGAATATGGTCTCGAGGATGTCTGTCTTTCCCTCCCGTGCGTCGTAGGCGCGAAAGGAATTGAAAGGGTCAATACGCCGGCCATGACGCGCGAAGAGACGGATCTTCTCGTCCGCTCGGGTGAGTCGCTGATCGATATCACATCCGGTCTCGGAATTTGACGGAAAGTAAATCTTACACCTGAATTTACAAAAATAACCGTGGAACTGAACGAACAGTTCCACGGTTATTCTTATTATTCCATATTCAGGGTTTATCAGTCCTCGTCGCGCTCCTGCTCTCTGGCTGCATACTCTGCGGCACGCTGCCTCGAGCTGGAAACCCTCTTATGGACTTCCGTCAGGGTTTCGCCCTGCTGTATCTGAAGATCCACACCGGTTTTCGGGTCGTCCGCCGCGAAGCGGAAATCTTTGCCCGGAAGCACGGCATTTAAAAGAATACCGATCAGGGATCCGACTGCAAGGCCGGACAGACTGATGTTCATGGTTCCGATTGAAATATTGACGGATCCTACGCTCGAGTAGCTGATACCGATCGAAAGAACCAGAATCAGAGCGGTAATGAGGACGTTGCGGCTCTTTGAGAAGTCGACGTGCGTCTCGACGAGGTTTCTGATTCCGACTGCAGAGATCATACCGTAAAGAACCAGCGAGATACCGCCGATGGTTGCCGACGGCATAACCTCGATAATAGCCGCAAACTTCGGGCAGAACGAAAGAAGTACTGCAAATCCGGCCGCAATACGGATAACCTTGGGGTCATATACCTTCGTGAGGGTAAGAACGCCGGTGTTCTCTCCGTAGGTCGTGTTTGCCGGTGCGCCGAAAATCGATGCGAGCGCTGTGGCGAGACCGTCGCCGGTAAGCGTTCTGTGAAGTCCCGGATCCTTGATGAAGTTGCGTCCGACCGTCGAAGAGATCGCACTGATATCACCGATATGCTCCATCATGGTCGCCAGGGAAATCGGAACGATCGTGACAATTGCGCTTACAAGAAGGGCTGTGTTGACATTTCCTCCGGTGAAAATCGAGAATACGGTTCTGTCATATCTTAAGGGAATTCCGATCCACGCCGCTTCCTTGACAGGAGTAAAATCAATGTAGCCTGCGATAGCTGCGCAGATATAGGAACCGATGACGCCGAGCAGGATCGGGATGATCTTGATCATTCCTTTGCCCCAGATGTTGACGATGACGACGATAACGATCGCGACAACCGCAACCCACCATGTATTTGCAAGTACCGGAGCGCCTGCTGCATTTCTTATTACCTCACCGTTCTCGTCCGTCAGGGCAACAAAGATATTATTGAGTGCCGACGGAGCAAGATTAAGGCCGATCGCAATGATAATCGGTCCTGTAACAACCGGCGGGAAATACTTCATAACCTTTGTAGGTCCGTACGCCTTAAAGAGAGCCGCCAGAAGAAGATAGACGAGACCGGCGCATGCCACACCAAAGCAGGCATACGGCAAAAGCTCACTTGGCGTACCGTCCGCTGCCAGCGGGGCAATCGCCGCATATCCGCCGAGGAACGCGAACGAAGATCCGAGAAAAGCCGGAACCTTTTTTCCTGAGATCAGATGGAATAAGAGAGTGCCGATGCCGGCAAACAACAACGTTGTTGAAACATCAAGCCCGGTGATCAGCGGTACAACCACTGTTGCTCCGAACATCGCGAACATATGCTGCAGTCCGAGAATTAACATTTTTCCGCCGCCAAGAGATGACGCGTCGTAAATAGCCTGTGTTCCCATTTCTTTCTTCTTACTGCTCATTCATACCTCCTTATGCTGTGTTAACCAGTAACCTTTATATATAATCCAAGATCCTCCGGAACAGGTGCTTCCAGATGGATCCTGTTTCCCTGAAACGGCTGAAGCAGATCGGCCTTCCAGGCGTGGAGCGCGCTCCTTTGAATCCCGTACGGGCCGGAATGTCCCGGATTGTAAATCGGATCACCGTAAAGCGGATGCCCGGCATATTTCATATGCACCCGGATCTGATGAGTTCTTCCGGTTTCCAGGCGAAGGGCGAGGACCGCGTATTCCTCATACTGCTCGAGGACCTCATAATGCGTAACGGCCGGATCGCCGTCCGCGCGGATCACGCGGCGTATCTTGTCTTCGTACTCCCGGCTGATCGGAGCGTCGATCGTTCCTGTCCTTTCCCTGAAAATGCCTTCCGCTACAGCAAGATAGGTCTTCCTGACAGGAAAATCTCCGACCTGACCCGCCAGATGGGCGGCAGCTGTTCTGCTCTTTCCGAAAATGACGATGCCGGATGTATCTTTGTCAAGTCTTCCGGCGGTCCGTATCTCGTGGGGTTCTCCTTTTTCACAAAAATAATGAGCCGCATAATTCGAGAGCGTGTCCGCGAAGTGCCCGTGAGACGGATGAACCACGATGCCTGCCGGCTTGTTGACCGCAAGGATGTCTTCGTCCTCATAAAGGATATCAAGATCACCCGGTGCAGGAACTATTTTTCCCGGATCCTCATCGGAAAGCGTAATCTTAAGAGTCTCGTCCTCTTTGAGAAGGCGGTTTACCAACACGGTCTCACCGTCAACTGTAATTCCGTTCTCCGTCCGGTATTTTGCCCTTGCAATATCGTGGGCCACCAGGCGGAAATGATTACGGATTACGTCGCGGACCATACGTCCTTCATCTTCGGCGGTAGCGGTAAACTTAAGAATTCTGGGCATTCCTTCGCTGTTCTCCCTGTTTCGGCTATTACTATTCTATTGAAAACATCCTGTTTTTCAAGCTTACTTTTTGTATTTACCGATTTTTTCAAAGTAAGACCTGATCTGCTTTTCATAGCCGATTTCCGTAGGCTCGTAAAAAACCTGGCCTGCAATTTCATCCGGCAGATACTGCTGTTCGACGAAATGATTCGGAAAATCGTGCGCGTACTTATATCCGATCCCGTGTCCGAGGGCTTCGTGTCCGCGGTAATGGGCGTCCTGAAGATGAACCGGGACGGTTGTCCGGACCGACCCTACGGATTGCTTTGCCGCAAATATCGCATTTGTACAGGAATTGCTCTTCGGAGCGCAGGCGATATAGATCGCGGCCTGAGAAAGGATCAGCTGCGACTCCGGCAGACCGACTCTTTCACACGCAAGGGAAGCGGCGACGGCGAGCGGAAGCGCGTGCGGGTCCGCATTTCCCACATCCTCGGAAGCGCATATCATGATTCTTCTGGCAATAAACCGGATATCTTCACCCGCCTCCAGCATTTTCGCAAGATAATAAACCGCCGCATCGGGGTCGGAACCTCTCATGCTTTTAATAAAGGCTGAAATGGTATCGTAATGCTGATCGCCGTTTTTGTCGTAATGGACGGCCCTTTTCTGTATGCATTCTTCCGCGGTTTCAAGATCAATCAGGATTTTGCCGTCAGCTCCGCGATCGGTCGTCATGGCTGCCAGCTCGAGGGCATTCAGGGCAGCTCTCGCGTCGCCTCCCGCCGCGTCAGAAAGAAATTCCTTTGCATCGGAAGTCAGAACCGCGCCCAGGCTTCCGTAACCGCGCACCGGATCTGCCATCGCGCGGTCCAGCAGCGTTTCGATGTCCTCTTTTGACAGGGGCCGCAGCTCAAATACAGTGGACCTTGAAAGAAGCGCGGAATTTACTTCAAAATACGGATTTTCGGTCGTAGCGCCGATCAGGATCACCGTTCCGTCCTCTACGAAGGGAAGCAGATAATCCTGCTGGGATTTATTGAAGCGGTGGATTTCATCGATAAAAAGAATGGTTCGTTTTCCGTAACCGCCCTTCTGCTCTCTCGCAAAAGACGTCACCTCTTCCATTTCCTTCTTTCCGGAGGTAGTGGCGTTCAGCTGTCTGAAGCAGGCGTTCGTCGTCCCGGCGATAACCTGCGCGAGCGTCGTTTTTCCTGTTCCGGGAGGTCCGTAAAATATAACCGAGGTGAGCTTGTCTGCCCTGATGGCGCGTTCAAGCATTTTCCCCCTGCCGATGATGTGCTGCTGGCCTGCAACTTCATCCAGCGTCCGGGGTCTCATGCGGAGCGCCAGAGGCGCCTGCTGCTCCTTCGCCTTTTCGGACATATAGTCAAAAAGATCCATGTTTTATCCTTTCGGTCTGGCGGCGGACTTTCGCCTGTGCATTTACGGCCCGGGCGGAAAGAACGCCTTTATCGGGCCATAAAATGACATCAAAAATCCCGGGGGATCAGCCGCCGGGATTAATAAATCATATTCAATCAGGCTGTAGCCTTCTTGGAAGCTTCGACAAGCGTCTTGAATCCTTCCGGATCATTGACAGCGATGTCGGCAAGGACCTTGCGGTTGATTTCGATTTCCGCAAGTTTAAGTCCATGCATGAATGAACTGTAATTCATGCCGTTCATTCTTGCAGCGGCATTGATACGTGCGATCCAGAGTCTTCTGAAATCTCTCTTTTTCTGCTTGCGGCCTGCATATGCGCTGGCGAGAGCGCGCATGACGGACTGCTTGGCAATTCTGTACTGTTTTGATCTTGCGCCGTAATAACCCTTTGCAAGCTTCAGTGTTCTGTTATGTCTCTTTCTGGCGTTTAAACCGCCTTTAATTCTTGCCATTTCTTATACCTCCAACGTCTTTCGAGCATTCAAATTACAGATACGGTAAGATCTTCTTCATTACCTTTGCGTTCGTCGCATCAGTAATGGTCGCATGTCTCAGATTTCTCTTCGTCTTGCGATCCTTCTTGGTTAAGATATGGCTCTTATAAGCTTTCATTCTTTTGAGCTTTCCGCTTCCAGTGACATGAAAACGCTTTGCAGCAGCTCTTTTTGTCTTCATTTTCGGCATGATTAATATCTCCTTCCTGTTACTTTTTCTCGGTCATAAACATCGTCATGAAACGCCCTTCCATCTTCGGGGGTTTTTCGACAACTGCAATATCTGACAGTTTTTCAGCAAAATCATCCATCATAGGTCTGCTGGCCGAGGTGTGGGCCATCTCGCGTCCGCGGAAACGGATGCTGACCTTAACCTTATTGCCCTTCTGCAGGAATTTTCTCGCAGCCGCGATCTTTGTATTAAGATCGTTCGTATCGATGTTCGGCGACATGCGAATCTCCTTTATCTCTACGATCTTCTGCTTTCTGCGGGCTTCTTTTTCCTTACGGGCCTGCTCGTAACGATATTTGCTGTAGTCGATAATCTTGCAGACAGGCGGCTGCGCTTTCGGTGCGATCTTGACAAGATCAAGACCCGCTTCATCGGCTTTCGCCTGCGCTTCCCGGGCTGACATAATGCCCAACTGTTCACCGTTCTCTCCGATCAGACGGATCTCACGATCACGGATCTGCTCGTTAATCATTAAGTCGCTAATCTTTGTTCCCTCCTCAGATTTCAGGCCTGGTGCCGCGTTTCGACCGGTGCTCCTCTCGGATGATAAAAAACGGACAGTCGTAGACTGTCCGCACAAATACCAGGAAAATGCCCGGGCCGCAAAATCCAGCCCGTTTCCGGTTTTATCAACGCCCTTCGCAGTCGCAACGCTCGGGGGTGAGAGTGGACACTCTGCTTGTTTTTTACCTATAACATACTATCGCAACGATTCCTGCAAGTCAACAGTTTTTTATAACATTGCTTACTGGTTTCTGCCGCAGCAGTACTTATACTTCTTTCCGGAACCGCACGGGCAGGGATCGTTTCTTCCGATCTTCTTCGGCTTTACGATCGTCCCCGATTTCTTCTGCTCCATGTAGAGTCTGTGCTGCTCTTCTTCCGAATAAATGTCATTCCATTCCGGAAGTCCGTAAAGCCAGTCGGCTTTCGCGTCAACCATGTTCTTATAAAGCTTCTCTGTATCGAAAACAAGGTTGACTTCGGTATCTTCGGTCATGGTCTCGATCGGGTTGGCTTCTTTCAGAGAATCATTGATTCCGTCGAGGAAGCCTGTCATCTCCTCAACCGTGATGCCGAATTCCGACGCGAGCTCAGAAACCGTACCTCTCACCTCATTCTTCGGATCTTTAAGCAGACGGCTGTAAATTGCCTTTTCCTTATCGAAATAATCCCTCCAGAAATTTTCAAGCCAGCGTTTGTCAGCGTTCTGATCGTACGCCTTGGCACGCCATTTTCCAAGAAGAGAATTCGGATCGACCGATTCTTCAGCATTAACCGCGCTGTTGATTTCTTCAGCCATGATAATTGTTCTCCATTCAATATAGTTTTCCTGCGTAATGACGCCGGAGCGCTTATCTTTGTAATATATCACAGGGCCTTTTTTTTGACAAGCATGTTCACGACCGCTATAATGATTCAAAGCTGCCGGTCACGGAAGGCCGTGAACAGCAGCGATTCGAAGCAGCGTCACTTCGCGCTTCAGACCGGTATTCCGCGACGGAAAGGATTTCTTATGAAAAATTTCAGACGTATCCTGGCGTGGGCAGGTATCATTCTTCTCCTGTCCATGTATGTTCTTTCTCTTATTTTTGCTGTCATGAAAAGCGAGCTGGCAGGAACGCTGTTCCGCGCCAGCATCGGATGCACGATTCTTGTCCCGGTTCTGCTCTACCTGTTTTTGCTGACTGCAAAAGCCGTAAAACCGGACAAATCACCGATCATCGACTGCGTTATCTTCGATATCGGATGCGTTCTTCTTGATTTTCCGTGGAAAGAGCAGGCAGAGGCGGCCGAAGTCTCCCCGGAGTGCAGGGAAGTTCTTCTTAATAAAATCATATCGACGCCCCTCTGGAATGAGCTGGATCTCAACAACAGGCCCTTCGAGGACATTCTGTCCGACATAACGCAGATTGAGCCGAAATACGCTGAGGAGATCCGCTCCTACTACCTGACACTCGACGACAACGTCTCGCCTTTCTGGTACACGGACCCGCTTCTTTCGGGACTCCATCGCAAAGGTTACCGTCTGATGTATCTTTCAAACTGGTGTGAACACTCCTATGAACATCAGATGAAGAAAGGAACCATGGATTTCCTCAAATACATGGACGGCGGCGTCTGGTCCTTCGAGGAGCACGTGATCAAGCCGGATCCTCAGATTTACAAAACGCTGATTTCGCGGTACGGCCTGAAGCCGGAACGCTGCGTATTTGTGGACGATAAAGCTGAGAATATAAAAGCAGCGAAAGCCTGCGGCCTCGCTGCCATACTGTTTAAAGATTATAATGACCTGATTGATAAGCTTTCCTCTTTGGGCGTCAGGATCTGAGCGTCAGCGCTCGATTCTTAAAGAGTTTACTATGTGATCGAACACCGGACGCATAGACAGGGCGCGTTCTTCCAAAGTCCAGCAGAAAAACTGCATGTACTCTCCCACGCCCTCAAAGACGTAGATACGGCCGGATACGGGCATGCCGCTGTATGCTGCATGAAACTCCGTTACATCTCCGCGGAGCCCCGTCCCTTTAAGCGTCATCTCCTCCGGATCTTCCACAGTGACGTTTTCAAACATCACATTTTCAGTTATTCCGCTTACCAGTATGCCGCGGTATTCCTCAAAATCTGCAATTTCTTCACCTGCAGATTCGCAGGCGAAGACGAGGAACGCGGCATTTTTTCTGTCGCCGCAGCGGAGCATGAGCCCCCGGTCGGAGCTTGAGACGCTGAGACTGTCCGCCATATCCTCCCATCCGTCGGGCAGCGTGACGGCGAACCGCAGGTCCCTGCTCCGAAGAATGGTCTCATCCGCATATGCGGGCAGAACAAACGCCGTCATAAGCGCCATGGATATGATCAGGAGTCCTTTGAGGATCTTTGCCATATAACCTCCGCTGTTATCTCAGAATGATATCTTCCCTCGCCGGTCCGTTGGAGACCATCTTGATCGGGCAGTCAATTTTTTCCTCGATAAACTCAATATACTTTCTGCAGTTTTCCGGCAGGTCTTCATACTTGCGGATTCCCGTAATATCGCATTTCCATCCGGGAAGGATCTCCCATACCGGCTTTGCTTTCATGAGGTCGGTCGTTGTCGGGAACACATCCGTGACCTTGCCGTCAATTTCGTATCCCGTGCACACCGGAATCTCATCGAGATAGCCCAGTACGTCGAGAACCGTAAGCACGGCTTCCGTCGCGCCCTGAAGCGCGCATCCGTACTTTGACGCGACCGCGTCGTAGAATCCGACTCTTCTCGGTCTTCCCGTCGTCGCGCCGTACTCGCCTCCGTCTCCGCCGCGTCTTCTCAGCTCTTCGGCTTCATCGCCGAAGATTTCGGAGACAAATTCACCTGCGCCAACTGCGCTCGAATATGCCTTAGTGACAGCGATTACCCTGCTGATTTCGCGGGGAGGAAGCCCCGCGCCCACCGCGCCGTATCCTGCAAGCGTGGAACTCGACGTTACCATCGGATAGATTCCGTGGTCCGGATCCTTCATCGTTCCCAGCTGGCCCTCAAGGAGAGCCTTTTTCCCCTGCTTCAGCGCATCCCGGATATAAGCGGAGGTATCGCCGACATAGGGCTCAAGGATCGCCTTATACTCCTCAAGCTCCTTCATAATATCATCCGTCTTCAGTTCTTCGTGATGATAGAGGTGCTTAAGCAGCACGTTCTTTTTCTCGAGGATGCCGTCGACCTTTTCCCGCAGGGCGTCCATATCCCGAAGTTCACTCACCTGGATTCCGATCTTGGCAAATTTATCGGAATAAAACGGGGCGATTCCGGATTTCGTGGATCCGAAGGATTTTCCGGCAAGTCTTGCCTCTTCAAGCGTATCAAACAGAATATGGTAGGACATCACCAGCTGCGCGCGGTCGGAAACCATAAGCTTCGGTTCCGGCACTCCTCTTGACGTCAGGTCCTTCAGTTCGGACGCGATATGAGGCACGCTGACAGCAACGCCATTTCCGATGATATTCATGATGCTGCTGTGAAACACTCCCGAAGGCAGCGTGTGCAGCGCGAATTTTCCATACTGATTTTTGATCGTATGTCCTGCGTTGGCTCCTCCCTGAAAACGGATAACGATATCCGCCTCGTCCGCGAGCATATCCGTTATTTTACCTTTTCCTTCATCTCCCCAGTTAGCACCGACTACTGCTGTAACCATCGAAATCCTCCTTACCGGTAACAATTACACATTTATTTCCGCTTCAAAACCAAGGTCGTCTCTATTCATATCGAGTACCGGGGCAACGACCTCCTGAAGATACTTCTCAGTCTGCTCAGGTGCCCTTCCTACATAGAGCGACGGATCCATCGTTCTTTGAAGATCCTCTTTCGTGAGGCCGAACATCGGATCGGCTGCGATCATATCAAGCAGATCATTATCTTTTCCTTCTTCCTTGACATGTCTGCCTGCCGCCATCGAGAGCTCCCGGATTCTTTCATGCAGCTCCTGACGGTCTCCTCCTGCTTTCACGGCATCCATCATTATATTCTCTGTGGCCATAAAAGGCAATTCCGCCATCAGATGTTTTGTGATGACCTTCGGATAAACCACAAGGCCGGAGGCCACGTTAGAGACCAGACCGAGAATGCCGTCGGCCGCCAGGAAACCTTCCGGCACGGATATTCTCTTATTCGCCGAGTCGTCAAGCGTTCTCTCAAACCACTGCATGGAAGATGTTACAGCCGGATTCAGCGCATCGGCGATCAGGTATCTCGCAAGCGACGCGATCCGCTCGGAGCGCATGGGATTCCGCTTATACGCCATGGCAGACGATCCGATCTGGCTCTTCTCGAAGGGCTCCTCTACTTCCTTCAGATGCTGAAGGAGACGGATGTCATTTGAAAATTTAGCGGCGCTGGCGGCGATTCCTGCCAGCACATTAAGAACCCTGGTATCTATTTTTCTCGAATATGTCTGTCCGGATACCGGATAACAGCCGGGAAAGCCCATCTTTGCCGCGATCATCTGATCCAGCTTCTCACAGCGCTCATGATCGCCGTCAAAAAGCTCAAGGAAAGACGCCTGGGTACCGGTCGTTCCCTTGGAACCGAGAAGCTTCAGAGAGTTTCTGACATAATCGAGATCCTCGAGATCGATCATGAATTCATTGATCCAAAGTGTCGCCCGCTTTCCGACCGTCGTAGGCTGGGCAGGCTGGAAATGCGTAAATGCCAGCGTCGGAAGATCTTTCCATTCAGCCGCAAACTGCGAGAGATTCGCGATGACCGCGAGAAGCTTCTTCCTTACAAGATCCAGCGCATCCCGCATCAGAATCAGATCCGTATTGTCTCCGACGTAGCATGAGGTGGCGCCCAGGTGAATGATGCCTTTGGCCTTCGGGCACTGCAGACCGTAAGCGTAGACATGGGACATCACATCATGCCGCACCTCTTTTTCTCTCTTTTTCGCGTCCTCGTAATTGATGTCTTCCGCATGCGCTTTCAGTTCACCGATCTGTTCATCCGTAATCTCAAGTCCCAGTTCCTTCTCGGTCTCGGCAAGGGCGATCCAGAGTTTTCTCCAGGTTTTGAATTTACGGTCCGGAGAAAAAATCTCCTGCATATCCCGGCTTGCATAGCGCTCGCAGAAGGGACTTGTGTATCTGTCATTCATGTTTCACGACCTCCTTAATTACAAAAACGTTTCTCCAGAAACTCCGTCAAAGCGGATATTCGCAATTTGCTTCGCTTATTGCTCCGTTCAGGTTCCCGATTCCCGGTGAAATTCCTCCCGAAGATGCGGTATTACCTCGGCGGGGGAATCCGGCAGAGGGAATTTTTTCTCCATCGCCCTGAAAATTTCTTCGTCGATTTCGCGGATCAGCCCGTCATCCGCTCCGGCCTCTTCCGCTTCCGCTGCGTACTTATCCGCAGGCTTCGTAATCCGAAGCGCCGTCAGGTAAGTCTTAAGATCTTCCCTGCTTCCGGAAAGCTCGAGCGCCTTCCGGAATTCCTTCATCGCCTCGTCATATTCGAGCATTCTTGCCGCAGCGACGCCCCGGTTATGCGCTGTCCTTGCAAGAAAAGCCCGATCGCCCGGATCCGCTGTTTCTTCCGCCCTGCGGTAATATTCCATCGCTTCTCCGAACAGCCGGTTGTCCGTCAGGGCGTCCGCTTTTTTGAGATAGCGCACGTGGGCGGGAGCGGCTTCAAGAGATTTCAGCGAGGCACTCAGCTTTTTCAGCATCGGTGCCGTAAAATAACCGGTATCAGAAAAGAGCGGCATCAGAAAACCCGACAGGCTGCTTCTGTCCGCTGCCGCTGCTTTCTCCATCCTGAGCGCAAGCGCGGTAAGCCGGAACTCCTCCGTAAGCCACCTCGTAAGTCTCGTACCGGCGATTTCGGAGTCAATCAGCGGAAGGTTGCTGCTTAGAAAAAAGCACAGCTCCTCCACAGACCAGAGATTAAGTCCCGTGCTCTTAACATAAAACGGCTTTTTCGCAAGACCGGTTCTGGAAAGACGGTTAAGTCCCATATTCATTCCTCCCATCATCCGCGGCGGTTAAAGCTGCATCTTCAGTTCCCATGTCTTTCCCGTCGACCTGAAGATTTCTCCGAATCCCAGATCCCGGACGGTAATGACGCACTCACTGCCGCCGCTGCAGACAGCGGTGAGACGCACCCTGGAAGCAAGAGGCGGACGGTCTCCGATTCCGTCCAGAAACAGTTTTTCCGTCTTTCTTTCAGAACCGTCCATACTGACGGATGTAAATGTTATTTCATTTCTGTCGTCGAGAATCAGCTCGCATGAGGTCTCATTCTCATACCAGTTGCGCCCCGCCCTGATGAGCGGAAGCCACACGGCCCTTCCCTCGTCGCTCACATCAATTCCGACGGAAGTCCTGACAAGCGCCTTTCCCAAAAAGATCCTTCCGTTGAAAGCTTTTTTCTCGAAACGCTCAGCGAGCGCAAGACACGCTCCTCCCGCAAACAGGCTGTCGACGTAAAATACGTGCGCGCCGCCGCGGCTTAAGGTTTTTACGGAATTAACCGCCCATTCCGTTCCAAAGCCTTCGCCGGTGATAAATATACCCGAATAGCTTCCGGCGCTGATCCACCGGTTGGCTGCGGAAGTAAATGCCTCGTCGCGTTTTTCCGGATCTCCCGGAAGGGTGACGGTGCCTTTCATGTCCACGGAAGCCGCCGCCGGGCGGGAGTTCCTCATTTCCGTCATACTGAAAAAGGAAACCTCGTCCCCGTTAAAACAGAAAAGCCCCATATTTCTCACCGTGACCTGCGGCTTCTGGCTGTAACCGTAATAGTATAAGCTCTCACCTTCGTCAAGAATCAGGCATTTTGCGCTGTCAAGTCCGAGTATCCCGAAGGCCTTCCTGAGATTTTCCACAGTGACCGGTGTAATCTCCGGCGTCACCACAGCAAGTCCGGAGATGCAGTTAAAAATGTCGTGGATTCCCAGCATTTTCAGCGACTCGCCGATCAGCGCCGCGAAGGCATCGGCAGCCGTTATCCCGGATTCTTCGGAATCTTCCGCTTTCTGTAACTCATACGGTGACGGAATGCGTACCGCGCCTTCCTTTCCTGCAAAATACAGAGCTTCATAACCGATGTGCCACTCGTTTCTGAATCTCACGAGCGCGGTGGGATACGCATAAAGATTCGTGCCCGTCTTTACGGCGCAGGGAACACTCTCGCCCGTTTCCCGGTCGTAAAAGCACAGCCGCGACAGATCATACCCTATATCGAGACCAACTAAGAGATTTCTTACCTCGTTCAATCCGATTCCTCCAGTTTAAACACGCGTTCCGCCACATACTGCGCTCTGCGCAGATCCGCGATTTTCTCAGCGGCTTCGCTTTCATTTCCTTCATTTACCGACCGGATGATGCTGTTGATCCTCTGGTAGGAACTGTTTCCGGAAAAATCAACGTACGGACTCGCGCAGGACCGCTCCGGCCCCTTTGTCTCCGTATCTCCGTGGATCACCGTAACCGAATATGTAAGCACTTCACCGAAAAACAGCGTAAATTCCCGGGAAAAAATCCCTCTGTAAATCCGCTCCATCGGCTCCGTCTTCCAGACCGCTCCCTCCGTGTCTTCGCCGTCCGTGAGGGCGTAGCGGAGCATGACGGTATCGTTCTCGTCCGCGGTTTCTTCCACGAACACCTTCTCGAGGAGCTGCCTTCCCGTAAGCAGCGACGGCGGCAGCTTCTGGAAAAACTTAAGTCTCACGCCGCGCTTCATGCACTCGTCCAGAATCCGGTCCGCGAGAACCTCCTCATGCACCGTCAGGCCGCTTTTCCCGCTTAAGAAACGGAGATATGCGATTTTCATCGGAAATGAAACATATTCCCCGCCGTCCAGATATCCGGCGATGCACGATGCTTCATAAGGGCTGACGGACTCGTCTGTACCGAGAAGATCGTCGCACAGAAACTCCACATAGCTGCGGATAACCTTCCCTGAGCCTCCGTTTTCCGCATAGGAACGGAGGATGGCGCTTTCCCCGCCTGTCCTCGTTCCCGTAAATACCACGCGGTTTAAAATGCGCTCGTCGAGAGGATAGGTATCGATATAAAACTCCGCTGCTGCCGATCTTACAGCAAGCATCTCGCTCATACTTCCGCGGAAATGCTTCACCAGGTACTCAAGCATGCGCTCATCGTACTTCCCTGCGCGGAACACGTGTTCAATAAAGAGGCCCAGTTCCTCGTCGTATTTGCCGTCATTTTCGATCAGCATCCTGCTTGCAAGGCGGACCATGAGATCCGTACTGACCCCCGAAAAGCCGCATCGATGCACCATCTCATACGCCTTCCGGTAGCTGCCCGAAGCAAGAAGCACCCGGATAAACGCGGTCCTGTCCGCCTCAAGATAGAGATTTTCGGACTCCCGGTCCAGATTGCCCGGGAAGTCTTCCACCGGATTTTGAAGTGCGTAACCCAGAATCGCCTTCCTTGCCGACCTTCGGAACTCATCGGTAAAATGGGCGTCCCGTTCGATCTCGAAAAGGATTCCGATCATTTCGTCCATACCGGCACCGGCTTCCCTTAGTCTTTTATACTCGGCCAGAATCAGGGCGGACGTCCTCGGAGCCATTTTCACAATATCCCGGAAGAAAGGTTCCTGCTCCATCAGCGGTTCTTCGATATAGGCGGCCGACGCGCTTCTTCGTCCGGAAGCATCCTCAAAAAGAATCACCGCGTCTTTTGTACACCTGGTCACGTAAGCCGTGCCGCGGATCACCGGGTAACATTCTTCTCCTTCAAGCTCATCGTGAATCACCACCACGTTGCGCAGATCCGGCTCGTCGCTGAATACTCTTGACGTGAAAAGTACGTTCATCAGTTTTCCGGCAGTTTCCGGATCCGTCACCCTGCCTGTGAATTTCTGGTAAAGAACCGCGTAGTCCTCCCCGATTCTTCCGTCGGACAGGGCTTCGCGGGCAAACGCCTCCATTTTCTCACGGTATTTTCCGTAAGTATCAGGATCCTCTCTCCGGTTCCTGATGATATTCGCGTAGAGCATTGCCTTCATGTTCTCGGAAAGCGTGTCGCTCACCGCAAAGTACTTGCGCACGGAGGCAGGAAGTATTCCTCTTCTCGACGGAGGAAGCGTTTCGATATAATACTCATAGAGGCGGATGATTCTGATATCGCGGCTGATCGCTTTTTCATACCATGGAAAGCTTCTGCTGCTGAGCGCGTTGCCGCGGATGAGAAGCCTGACGATCGCTTCCAGAATTCCGTCAAGAGGCCACAGCTCATAGGCCGACGTGAGAATCTTCATGAGATCCTCGGACCAGGTTTTCTTATTCGCCGTGAGATAGGCGGCTCTTAATGCCAGCCCTTCGGTCAGTGCCTCGTGCTCCGCCGCAAAAAGAAGAGCTTTAATATAAAATGGGGACAGCCGGCTGACCAGTGAGTCGTCCGCCTTAAGCTCCGGGTATACTTCGGCGTAGAGCATCGGACTCCGCAGCCCTGCCTCGAAAGCGGTCTCGGCATAGCGGAGCTTTCTTCGGGGCGAAAGGGCAATATCGCGGTTCGTTAAAAGCATCATTTTAAATGCCATGAAATCCGACGGATTTTTCTCAAAAAGGCTCCGTCCTCTGTCCGAAAGCGAATTCGCTGACTCTTCGATAATAGAGGCCTCTCCGGCAATATATCTCCACGCAAGCTTTATGGTCTCGCTTTCCCGCTGAAGTCCGCCTTCCTTCAGCCTCAGAAGGATTCCGCCGGCTTCCTGCATTTTTCCGGCATGGGAAAGAAAATACGCGCGGTCAAGAAGTTCCGCCGCACTTTCAGTCCCTGCACCAAGGTCCGGCCCGAAAAGCTCGACCGCCTTCTCCGAGAGCTGCTTTAATTCCATCCGCTGCATGAGATACCGGACGCAGGCTTCGTCGAACTTTTCCTTTTTCTTTCTCTCCGCTTCCGCAGCTTCGTACTCCCTGCCCCTTGCGCTTCGCGCGGTGACGGTAAAGTCAATTTCATCGAATCCGCACCGGAGGCGGATCACAGCCGTTTTCTCTTCCTCCGTCAGCTGATCCGCACGGACAATATACGGGAACCGGCAGATCATGCCGACAAAGTCCTCGTCAGTAATCCGGCTCTTCGGAAGCTCAATAAAATCCGCGTCGCAGCGGGCATCCAGAACAAAGGATCCCCAGGTGTTCCGTCTCAGCGTAATCAGCTCCTGTGTTGTTTCCATAAGCGGACAGAAGTCCGCCTTGTAAAAATCAGCGTGAATTTTAACGGCGCTTTTTTGTCCTGCGCCCACAAGAAACTCCTCCACCGACTGCCTAGTAACTGGCGGTACACTAAGTCCCTTAAGAAGCGCATGAAGCTTGCTGTCATTTTCCGGCAGGAGCTCTTTCATTCTTCTGCTCCGGAATATCCGAAGCGCGCCCTCTGCGTCGTCCATAGCGCAGGCGGCAAAAGAGGAAAGGGTTTTCACCTTCAGCTCGGGTTCTTTGCTGCTTCCGTCAGCAATGCAGACGTTCACGGGAATCCTGTATTCTCCCTCATCCGTGGCGAGAAGAATCGATCCGCTGATCATATCGCCGAGCTCAAGCCCCTCGGCATCCACTCCGAAATGGAGTCTCAGCCTGCTTCCGGAGAAGCGGTCAAGCTCCGTCACAATTCTGATATGGTCGGAATATATCTCGCCGCGGACTTTTTTCCCGCCTTCCGCCTCGACGTGAAGCACGCCCCGGACATTCTGCCCCGGCGGAGTGACGATATCAAATTGTTTTTCCCTGATATTCAGCATAAAAACATCTCCCGTTGAACGAAAAGCTGCAGCTTCCGGCGCCAATTAAGCCAGGTCAAAGAGCGAAATCTGGTTGCTTTCGGGTATGTCGCCGAGTATTCCGTACTCCTCGAGCTGATCGATAATTGTTTTTGATACCCTGGTTCTTTCCCTGAAATCGTCCTTTGAAAGGAACGGTCCCTTCTTCGCTTCTTCTTCAACCGCTACCGCCTGCGTATCGCCAAGCCCGCTGATGGAATTCAGCGGCGGCATGATCTCTCCGTCGATAATTTTGCATCTCGTCGCACCGGCCTGATAGAGATCGAGCTTTTTAAACTTAAAGCCTCTCGCGTACATTTCCCGCACAAGCTTCATGTCGTCGAATTCTTCCTGATCCTTTGCCGAGGGATTCGGATTCTTCCGGATTTCGTCGGCGTAGTATTCCAGGACTTCTCTTCCCTGGCACATATGGCCGTAGTCGAAGGTTTTTGCCCTGATCGAGAAAAATGCGGCATAATATGCAAGCGGATAATTGATCTTATAGTACGCGATCCGGAAAGCGTTCATAACGTACGCCGCGGCGTGCGCTTTCGGGAACATATACTTGATCCGCTTGCAGGATTCAATATACCACGCCGGGACTCCGTGCTCCTTCATCTCTGATTCCTGCTCAGGCGTCAGACCCTTGCCCTTTCGTACGGCTTCCATGATCTTGAAGGAATGCTCCGGCTCGACGCCCCACTGAATCAGGTTAAGCATGATATCGTCGCGGGTGCAGATCGCCGTGCCCAGCGTACAGTCCCCGTTCTGGATAAAGTACTGCGCGTTGTCGAGCCACACGTTCGTGCCGTGGGACAGGCCCGAAATCCTGATCAGCTCCGAAAATGTCCCCGGCTTCGTATCCCTCAGCATACCCATGACGAAATTGGTTCCGAACTCGGGCACGCCCAGCGTTCCGAGGTCGCATCCGTCTATATCCGAAGGGCTGATACCGAGGGCTTCGGTGCCCCGGAACAGCGAAAGCACGCCCTTATCGTCGAGAGGAACCAGATGCGGATCCGTGTCTGTCAGATCCTGAAGCATGCGGATAATGGTCGGATCGTCGTGCCCGAGAATATCCAGCTTCAGCAGGTTTGTGTCAATCGAATGATAATCGAAATGCGTGGTGATAAACGGCGAATTGACATCGTTCGCCGGATGCTGCACCGGAGTAAACCAGTTGATGTCCATTCCCTTGGGAAGAACGATGACTCCTCCCGGATGCTGTCCCGTCGTCCTTCTTACGCCGACACACCCCGCTGCCAGTCTCTCGAGCTCGCAGCGTTTCTTCGTAACTCCCTGATCCTCAAAATAGTGCATCGCGTAGCCGTACGCCGTCTTATCCGCGACGGTTCCGATCGTTCCTGCCTTAAAGGTCTGGCCTTTCCCGAAGATTACCTCGGTATAAGCCTGGGCTACGCCCTGCTCGTCGCCGGAGAAATTCAAATCGATGTCCGGCTCCTTGTCGCCCTTGAAACCAAGGAAAGTCTCAAACGGAATATCAAATCCGTCCTTGATCAGCGGGTGTCCGCATACCGGGCAGATCTTATCGGGCATGTCGCAGCCGCACCGGCCGTCGGCATGGGCCTGTCTCGTCTCCTCCGAATCAAACTCGCTGTATCTGCACTCGGGGCATCTGTAATGGGGCGGCAGAGGATTGACCTCCGTGATGCGCGACATCGTCGCGGCAAAGGAGCTGCCGACCGAGCCCCGCGAGCCCACGAGGTAACCGTCTTCATTTGACTTATCCACAAGCTTCTGGGCTATGATGTACATGACGGCATAGCCGTTTCTGATGATGGAGCCGAGCTCCTTGTCAAGGCGTTCCTCGACCATCTTCGGCAGCGGATCCCCGTACCACTCGTGCGCCGTCTCATAGCACATATTCTGCAGATCCTCTTCGGAGTGCGGAATCTCCGGAGGACATTTATCCGGATAGATCGGAGATATTTTCTCAATCATATCCGCAATTTTCTGCGTATTATCTATAACGACCTCCCGGCATTTCTTTTCGCCGAGATAGGAAAACTCCGAGAGCATCTCCTCTGTCGTCCGCAAAAAGAGCGGAGGCTGCCCGCCTTCGTCCTTGTACCCGTGACCGGCCTGAATGATGGCTCTGTAGATCCAGTCCTCCGGATTCAGGAAATGTACGTCGCAGGTTGCACAGACCGGCTTTCCGAACTCTTCGCCAAGCGCCGTGATGCGCTTGTTGATTTCCTCAAGATCCTCCTTCTTTGAGACGCCGCTCTTCGGATCGGAAAGAAGGTAATCATTGTTCGCTGTGGGCTGAATCTCGAGATAGTCATAGTAATTGACGATCCGCGCGATCTCCGCGTCGGACGCGCCGGACAAAATCGCACTGTAGAGCTCGCCCGCCGAGCACGCGCTGCCGAGGACCAGCCCCTCCCGGTGACTGTCAAGAACGCTGCGCGGAATCCTCGGTCTCATCCTGAAGTATTTCAGATGGGACTCCGATACCAGAGTGTAAAGGTTTCTCCTTCCCGTCTCATTCTTAGCCAGGATGATGGCGTGATAATATCTCAGGTTCCGGATACGCTCCACCGACACGGCGCCTTTCGCATTGAGATCGGCATACGTCACAATCCCTTCATCCTGCATGATATCACAGAATTTCAGGTAGACGAGCGCCATGCTCTCGGCCCGCGGGAATGCCCTCATGTCGTCGGAGCAGTTGACCTTCATATACTTTACAAGCGTCTTGAAGCGGATTCTTCCGATACCGGGAACCAGAAAACGCGCGGCTCCGGCGATATCGATGACGGTCCTGCCCGGTTTTCTTAAGCCGTACCGGTCGCAGGCAGCGTGAATAAAGCCCAGCTCCTGATCGGCATCGTAGGCAATCAGGGGCAGGCCGCCGGCAAATTCGACGAACTGCTCCACCGCCGTTTTTGTATCCGGCGAAGACGTCACCATCATATCCGTGATTCCGCTTTCCGTCTGTATGGAAAAAGGAATCGGTCTGCCGGGATTTACCAGCGTTGAAAACTCATCCGTGAGCCTTCCGTTTTCAATCTTTTTTGCAGCAATCTCTATGATGTCATGAACGCGCGGACTCGTACCGGTCGTCACGGTCTGGAAAACAACCGCGGAGTCCGTGACATTTCCGCTTAAGTCACCGCTCACAAGATGCTTTGTATCATCCACGAGATATGCTTCCATACCGTAGATAATCTTCATGTCGGCGTCCTTCGGTATTCCGCCTTTTCCGCCGATCGTCTTATATGCCTCCGGGAATGCCTGCACGACGCCGTGATCCGTGATCGCGATCGCCTTCATACCGAAACGATACGCCTGTTTGATGATATCCTTGGCCGATGACACGGCGTCCATATCTGACATCTGCGTATGGCAGTGCAGCTCGACGCGCTTTTCCGGCGCGTTGTCTTCCCTCGCGTTCCGGAAGGGCGGTATCGTCCGTATGCCGAAAACGCTCTTAATCATCATCTCATGGTCATAAGGATCAAGATCCATAAACCCTTTGATCAGAAATGTGCTCCCGTTCCTGAACGCGGAGCTGTAAGCCGCCTCATCCTCCTTGTCAAACCAGAGCTTGACGCGGAGGCTGTCCGTGTAGTCTGTAACCGAGATCGTGAAAATGATCCTTCCGGTCCTCGTCTCCCTCGATTCCGCGCCGAATACCTCTCCGCGGATCGTAATCTCCCGCGGATCGTCTCCCACGCCGGAAATGTCGATGGGCTCGTCCTCGAAGTATTTTCCGTAGATAACGGACGGGTCGTTGTCTTTGACGGCAGAAGTCCTCCGGTAATTTCCCTCTTCTTTCTTCGGAAGCTTTTTCTCCGGCTGCGGTTCCGCCCGCCTCCCGTCGATGGTTTCCACGACGCGCCTGACCTTCTCCTCTATCCTTCTGTCGTCGTCGGCAAAGAGCAGAGACCGCTCAGGCACATAACGCTCTGTCCGGATCATCAGCGAATGGAATCCTGCCCGCTCGCAGAAAATCTTTTCAAAGTACTCCGTCAGCTTTTCCTCTTCTCTCGAGTAAACCGGCCCCTGAGGAATCCGGAGAAGAAGCTCGTCGTTCCCGATAAATTCCGTAACAGTGTGAAGAAAGGTTTGCAGCAGAACCGGGCTTACGCTTTTCAGCTCGTAGATCATGCTCGAGCGGTACACGCGGTAAAAATTCTCCGGGTTGTAGGACGGTGCGAGCTTGAATCTCTCGACCAGCCGGACATCGATCTCTTTTCCCTTAAAAAGACAGTCCGCAATCGCCTGTTCCACCTTTCTCAGGTGCGATTTTTTCAGCCAGTTTTCGGACAGCACATAAACGCGGAGACGGGTTCTGGCCGCATTGACCGTCACCCGCTCCACGGTTACATATTCCATCAGCTCTGAAATTTTCGGATCAAGATCTAATCCCGGAAATGTTTCCGAAAATGAGCGGATCCGGTCTCCCATCAGTTACCTCCAAGCTGTCAGCAAAATCTGAGCAGTTCTTCCCGAAGCGCCTCAAGCAGCTGGCTCTCCGGTACCTTTTTGATGATCTCTCCGCGCCTGAAGAGCAGTCCTTCATGCTTTCCGCCTGCGATGCCGAGATCCGCTTCTCTGGCTTCCCCGGGTCCGTTTACGACGCAGCCCATAACCGCCACCTTAAGGTCAAGCGGTATATCCTGAACCATCTCTTCTACCTGCGCGGCAAGGCTGATCAGGTCGATTTCCGTCCTTCCGCAGGTCGGGCAGGAAACCACCTCGATACCGCCCCTTCGAAGCCCCAGTGTCCTGAGTATCAGCTTCGCAGCCCGGACCTCCTGAACAGGATCGCCCGTAAGGGAAACCCGCACGGTGTCGCCGATTCCTTCTGAAAGGATCAGGGAAAGTCCGACGGAGGAACGGATGGCGCCGGAGAAAACCGTTCCGGCTTCCGTGATGCCTACGTGCAGCGGATAATTGGTCTGACCGGCAATCAGTCTGTGCGCTTTTACGCACATGAGAACGTCGGAGGACTTGATGCTGATTACAAGGTTGTCGTAATTGAAATCCTCAATCATCCTCACCTTGTCAAGCGCGCTCTCGACCAGCCCCTCCGCCGTCACTCTGCCGTATTTTTCAATAAGTTCCTTTTCCAGCGAACCGGAATTAACGCCTACCCTGATGGGGATATTCCGCATCCTGGCGGCGGCGACGACCTCCCTAATTTTCTCGGGGCCTCCGATATTTCCCGGATTAATGCGGATTTTATCCGCGCCGTTTTCAATTGCCGCCACGGCAAGTCTGTGGTTAAAATGAATATCCGCGACGACCGGGATATGAACTGCGGCCTTGATCGTCCCAATCGCTGCCGCTGCCTCTTCGGTCGGCACCGTGCAGCGGACGATGTCGCAGCCGGCTTCTTCAAGCCTCAGAATCTGCTGAATTGTAGCTTCCGCATCTT
>CADBRO010000080.1 GCA_902797075.1 uncultured Lachnospiraceae bacterium | reverse complement strand
TGATTTTCATGTGCCGACCGACTTGCCGCCGACCGTAGTGAGGGGGCGTTACCGATGAGGATTATCATCTCCCCGGCAAAGCAGATGTGTGTGGACACCGATGCTTTTGCCTGTACAGAGCTGCCGGTATTCATGGAAAAGACCGAGATCCTGAAAGACTGGATCAGCGGTCTTTCGTATGAGGAACAGAAGGCGTTGTGGGCCTGCAATGACAAGATCGCGAAGCAGAATGCGGAACGATTTGCCGATATGGACCTTCACAGAAATCTGACGCCGGCACTGCTCGCATATGACGGGATCCAGTATACCTACATGGCACCGGCAGTCTTTGAGGACGGTCAGTTTGATTATGTGCAGGAGCATCTGCGGATTTTGTCCGGATTTTACGGAGTCGTGAAACCGCTGGACGGGGTGGTGCCATATCGTCTTGAGATGCAGGCGAAGGCAGCGGTTGCGGGATACAGGAATCTCTATGACTTCTGGGCCGATGATTTGTACCGGGAAGTTATGGATGACTCTCAAGGACAGGCTTCGCGTCACAGCCGGGTTCTCATCAACCTGGCCTCAAAAGAGTATTCAAAATGCATTGAAGAATATCTGCAGCCGGGAGATCGTTATATTACCTGCGTATTCGGCGAGGTTCACGCCGGAAAGGTTGTTCAGAAGGGCGTCTATGCCAAGATGGACAGAGGTGAGATGGTACGTTTCATGGCAGGAATCCAGGCAGAGGAACCGGAGCAGATTAAGGCTTTCAACTGGAGCGGCTATCAGTTTGATGAGAGCAGATCATCAGATACGGAATATGTCTTTATCCGGAAAAAGATTCCCGGGAAATGGCGAGGATGACTGCATTGGAAAAGGATGACCGGTTCGCAGATTATTGATTTGGAAAGAACTGCTTTCTTGACGAAGAAGGCAGTTCTTTTTGATTGATTTATATTGACTATCTTGCTGCCTTGATAGATGATGTGAAGCAATAAAGCAAAATGGCTGCGCATGGCATGTGTTGATCCGAAGGAATCGCTGAATATCAGCAACAGATAGAAAAGGTGGAATAAGAATGAAACGAAAGGCAATTAAAACCGGTTTTAGGACGCTCCTGCTCATTGCTGTCTGTCTGGTTTTCTCCCTGACGGCTCCTGTTCCCATTTATGCAGAGGAGACAAAGTCTGTCCGGGTCGGCTACTATGAGAATGAGATCTTTCAGGAAGGCGCGCGGGAAGGTGCTGTAAAGACCGGCTATGCGTATGAATACTACCGGAAGCTGGCGGAATATACCGGCTGGAAATATGACTATGTTTACGGCTCATTTTCTGATCTGTACCAGATGCTGCTGAACGGCGAGATCGACCTTTTGGCAGGTCTTGCCCGAAAGGAAGACAGGATCGGTCTGATTGGGTATCCGGATGCGGCCATGGGACATGAGTCCTATAACCTGGTAAAGCATGAGGATGATACGGAGATCAATGCGGATCCGGTGACGCTGGAAGGCAAAAAGATCGGCGTTATGGAAAGTGCTCTCGTGGATGCGCTGCATACGTTTTTAGACTCCCACGGGGTAAAAGCGGAGGTTATAACATTCCCGGACAATGACAGTCTGTTTGCGTCATTTAATGCGAAGGAGCTGGACGTTCTTGCGGGAGAGGGCGACAGCGGATTCAGCATGGAAAATGTCGTGATCCTGTACTCATTCGGGACTTCAGACTATTATCTTACGGTCAACATCAGGAGACCGGACCTTCTTGAACAACTGAACACAGCACAGACGCTTTTGACTGTGGAGGAGCCGAACTACCTGAATTCTCTCAGCGCAAGGTATTATTCCGGAAGTCTGGCAAGCCGTGCGCATTCCCCTGCGGAGACAGAATGGCTTGCGTCTCATAACGAGCTCAGGGTCGGTTACCTGGAGACCTACCTGCCGTACAGCGACAAAGACGAAAACGGGCAGGCGACCGGCATCGTGACGGACGTTACAGAGCAGCTGCTGAAGAGCCTGGACGTTGACACGCTTTCTGTAAGCTATCAGGGCTATGAAAATTATGATGATATGATCGCGGATCTTGCCTCCGGAGCGATCGATACCGGTTTCCCGGTTGGAGGCGGACTGTATTATTCTGAGGAAAGTGGGATTTACCAGACCAATCCGGTCGTTTCCGCCGCGACGGAGATCGTATTCCGGGGTGAGTACAAAAAGGAGGATACGACCCGTTTTGCAGTCAACGAGAATAACCGGATGCAGTACTACTATGTCTGCACTCATTTCCCTGATGCACAGATTACATTTTATCCATCCGTGAACGACTGTCTCGACGCAGTTGTTGCGGGAAAGGAAGATGCGACTACACTAAACGGACTCCGGGCAAATGATCTCCTCAAAAATACACGTTACGAGAGTCTTTCTCTTATGCAGTTAAGCCAGAGTGACGACCGGTGCTATGGCGTGGCGATAGGAAATGAGGGCCTGCTGAAACTTCTGAACAGAGGCCTCAATGTGCTTGGTATTGATTACGGCCAGAATCAGGCCTACCGCTATGCCGACGGATTGTATTCCTACAGCTTTTTCGACCTGGTAAAGCAGCATATTGAGATATTTGTCTTAGGGATCCTGGCGATCGCGGCCGTCATTATCTTTCTGCTTCTTCGCGACAACCGGCGCTCCCGTACGCAGATCAGGGACAAGGAAACTGCACGTTTTGAGCTGGAGGATAATAACAGAAAGCTGGAGGAAAGCCGGAAGGCTCTTCTGGAGACCGACGAGATCATTGCTTCCGCCGGATTTGGCGTCTGGCATATCTTTCTGGAGGACGGCAAAGCACCGCGTATGAGGGGAAACGCCAAGATGATCGAGCTTCTGGGGATCACACGGCCGGATCTGACAGAGGAGGAGATCTATGATTTCTGGTATTCCCGTATCGATGAAGAAGCCGTTGCATCTGTACAGAAAAGTGTTTCGGAGATGCTGGAAGGAAAAATGTCCGAAAACACGTACCTGTGGGATCACCCGGAGAAAGGCAGGATCTATGTCCGCTGCGGCGGAACGGCGGAGGCGCTTGATCAGCATACGCATCATCTGAGCGGCTATCACAGCGACGTAACGGAGATCGTCAGGACAGAGCAGGAGAAACAGAAGGCACTCTCCGATGCGCTGATTGCAGCCGAGCACGCGAACCGGGCAAAGACTGCGTTCCTGAACAATATGTCCCATGACATCCGGACGCCGATGAACGCCATTGTGGGATTCACGGCGCTCGCTGCTTCCCACCTGGATCATCCGGATCAGGTGAAGGATTACCTGGAGAAGATCTCCGTTTCCAGCCAGCATTTGCTCTCCCTGATCAATGACGTGCTGGATATGAGCCGGATCGAAAGCGGAAAGGTTACGATCGAAGAGGCAGAAGTCCATCTGCCGGATGTCATCCATGACCTCCGAACGATTATTCAGGCAAATGTCACGGCAAAGCAGCAGGAGCTGCTGATCGATACGCAGGATGTGAAGCATGAGGATATCATTACGGATAAGCTTCGCCTGAATCAGGTGCTGCTCAATATCCTGTCCAATGCCATCAAATTTACGCCTGCCGGGGGCACTATCAGTTTCCGCCTGATCGAGGAGCCGTCTTCCCGCGCGGATACTGCAGATTATGTGTTCCGTATCAAGGATAACGGCATCGGAATGAGTAAGGAATTCCAGAAGACGATCTTTGAAGCGTTCACCAGAGAAAGGACCAGCACGGTAAGCGGCACGCAGGGGACGGGACTTGGTATGGCGATTACCAAGAACATCGTGGATATGATGGGCGGTACCATTTCCGTTTTGAGTGAGGAAGGAAAAGGCTCTGAGTTTGTTGTAAGGATCCCCTGCCGAATCGGCGAAAGCAAAGCTACATCAGAAAAAATACCGGAGCTTCAGGGACTGCGTGCGCTGGTGGCAGATGATGATACCAACTCCTGTCTCTCTGTCAGCGCCATGCTGCGGGATATCGGCATGCGGCCTGACTGGACCAACTACGGGAAAGAGGCTGTGGTCCGGGCCAAAGAGGCAAAGGATCAGGCGGATGAATTCAAGGTGTACATTATCGACTGGATGATGCCGGATCTCAATGGCATCGAAGCCGTGCGGAGAATCCGGAAAATCGTCGGGGATGACGTTCCTGTCATTATACTGACGGCATATGACTGGGCGGATATCGAGGAGGAGGCCAGAGAAGCCGGCGTGACTGCCTTCTGCTCAAAGCCGATCTTTATGTCGGAGCTGAAAAGTGTACTGGCCAAACCTTTCGCTGCTGAGAAACCGGCCGCTGAAGAAGTGCCTGCCGCAGTTGATTTCACAGGAAAACGGCTTCTGCTTGCAGAGGATAATGAAATGAACCAGATGATCGCCGTGGCGATCCTCGAGAACGTTGGTTTCACAATTGATATCGCAGTGAATGGTGTGGAAGCCGTCGAGAAAATGGAACGATCTCCTGCCGGAACCTACGATGTGATCCTGATGGATATCCAGATGCCTCAGATGGATGGGTATGAGGCAGCGAGGCGGATCCGTGCATTTGAGGACAGGAAAAAGGCAGAAATCCCGATTGTCGCCGTGACAGCCAATGCCTTCGAAGAAGACCGGAAAATCGCGCTTGAGGCGGGGATGAACGGACATCTGGCAAAACCGTATGATATCAATGCGATTATGCAGACACTGTCGGAAATCTTGAAATAAACCATTGAAAAATAACCGGCGCATTCTCGTGACTTCAGTCGTGAGTTAGCCGGCCTATAGTTGCTGTCTATAAGACCAACATTCAACAGTG
>CADBRO010000079.1 GCA_902797075.1 uncultured Lachnospiraceae bacterium | reverse complement strand
CGCCGCTGGACGACGGATGGCGCCATCAATGCTTCCCGTTACAGCAACGCGGATGTCGATGCGCTTGCAGCGAAGGCTGTTTCCGCGACGGATGACGAGGAGCGCAACGAGTGCATGAAGGAGATCCAGACACATCTTCGTGAGGATATCCCGCACATCCTTGTCGTTATGTACGAGGATCAGAACCCGTTCAAGAACTATATCCACGGCAATCCGTATGTAAGCGAAGCGGAAGGCGGTTCTCTTGAGAAGGCAGGCTTCAACGAACTTACATGGACATGGGTTGACCTCGAGTAATTAACCCGGATAAATAAGGCCTCCGCCTCTGCATTGCAGAAACGAGAGACGGGGGCAGGGGACTTATGACTAAGCTGTAACAGCAATTGCAATAGCGGGGCGGAGCGTGTCTTCGCCCCTATATTATTAGCGGCGTATTTTCAAATGCTTTGAACCGGGAACTGCGTAAAAGCAGCTGCGGCTGCCGGCAGGAAACGAAGCGGGCGGCATCATTCCCTTTGCTGTCGTATCTTCAGAATTTCGCAAGACAACGGGTTTATGAGATGAAACGAACATACAGGCATCTTCTTGCGCAATCAAATTACAGGAAGTCCCTTGCCGCGGCTGTTCTCAACCGCTTCGGGGACTCGATTGACGCGATCGCGATGAGCTGGCTCGCATACCAGGTCACCGGGAGCGCGGCTTTTTCCTCGCTCAATTTCATGGTCAATTTTCTGCCGTCGGTTCTTTTTCAGCCGTTCTGCGGGGCAATTGTCGAGAGGAAAAACCATCGTCTGATTATCTCGCTGTGCGATTTCGCGAGAGCCGCAGTCACATTTGCGATCGCGGTCACAGCCATTTTCGGAAATGTCAGCGCCTGGATGATTCTGCTCGCGACGTTTGCTATATCGACGCTGGAGGCCTTCCGGCAGCCGGCGAGCGTTGCATTTATCCCGGAGTTTATACCGAAAGAGGATATTGAAAATGGCGTCGCCCTCAACAATTCCGTCTCAAATGTCGTCGTTCTGATCGGCATGGGCTGCGCGGGCATTATCATCGCCGCGGTCGGAGCTCCGCGGGGTATCCTGATTGACGCAAGCTGCATCGCTGTCAGCGGACTTCTGATTTTCCTCATCCGCGCGCGGAAGACGGAAAGCGTCTCAAAAGAGGAAGCTTTTACAGAAGTCCTGAAAGAGGGATTCCGTTTTCTCTTTTCGCATACGAACCTCAAGGTGATGGCTGTGATCTGCATGCTGATCAATATGCTCGGGACTCCGTTCATGTCTCTTCAGGCAGCGATCTGCAGTGAGATGTTTCACAAGGGGCCGGCGCTTATTTCTCTTATGAATGCCTGCTATCTGGCAGGAAGCGTGGTCGGATCGTTCCTGTCACCCTATCTTCGGAAACGGGTGAAGAATTCGACGATTTTCCTCTCCATGTTCCTTATGATCGGAGCCGCGTACCTTATGCTGGTGATCGCTCCGCGCTTTGACTCGCAGCCGGCGGTTCTTTACCTTCTGCTGGTTCTTCTGCTCTTTGCAGTGGGATTTGCCAGCGGAGTTCTCAATGTAATGCTCTCAGTGCTTATGATGGAAATGACGGAACAGGAGTATCTGTCCCGGGTGAGTTCGGTATTTTCTGCCTCAGTGATGGCGGGGCAGCTGGCAGCCGCGGGCGTCATTTCAGCCATTTTGACAAAGGTCGATCTTTATCATCTGTTTCTTGTGGTTACCGCAGCGTCTTTTGTCATCTGCGCGATTCTATTTGTTCTTCCGGCGACGCGCTCCGTGGACACAGCTGATCCGAAGGACAAAGAACCGAAGCCGGATGTCTGACGAAGAGCTGGTGTCACGGAAAGGAGTTCTATATGAATTTTGAACATCTCTTAAGTAATATTCCGGACTATAAGGAATTTCTCACCGTGGAGGAAATGGACGAAAGCTCCCATAAGCTCGCGGCGGAATATCCGGATCTTGTGAAGATTTGGGAGGCCGGAAAATCAAGAGGCGGACATCCGATCTATGTCCTTAAGATCGGGAACGGATCGAAGAACGCCTTCATGTTCGGATGCCCGCATCCGAATGAACCCATGGGCTGCATGATGCTCGAGTATTTTTCCAGATATCTGTGCGAGCATGAGGATTTCAGGAAGGAATTTGATTACACCTGGTATCTCATCAAGAGCATCGACGTGGACGGAACGAAGCTCAACGAGGGCTGGTTCAAGGGACCGTTTACGCTCTACAATTACGCGAAGAATTTCTACCGTCCCATCGGGTCGGAGCAGCCGGAGTGGACATTCCCCTTCGACTACAAGAAATACAAATGGGATACGCCGCTTCCCGAGACAGAAGTGCTCATGAATATCATCGATACGACGAAGCCGGCCTTTATGTATTCGCTCCATAACGCGGGATTTGGCGGCGCGTACTGGTATCTGACGAAAGAGGCGCCGGAGATTTATGAGAAACTTTACGCCGCGGCGGAGAAGAACCGTGTGCCGCTGCATCTGGGCGAGCCGGAAGCGCCGTTCATTCCCTGCTTCTCGAAAGCGATCTACAAGATGCTCGGCATGGCGGACGAATATGATTTTGCGGAACAGTACGGCGAGGGCGATCCGCTGGATGTGATGTTCGCCGGCGACAGCTCCGACTCTTACGCGAAGCGGCACGGAACCTTCTGCCTCGTCGCGGAGCTGCCGTATTTCTATTCCCCGAAGATCGAGGATGTGTCGGAGCTTCCGTTTACAAGACTTGAAGCGGTGGAGAGAGGTCTTAAGGACACGCTCGAGATTCAGGACGACATGGCGGAATG
>CADBRO010000078.1 GCA_902797075.1 uncultured Lachnospiraceae bacterium | reverse complement strand
TGAGAAAAAGTAGTCAGTTCGAGTACGGTGTACTCGAAGTAAGAATGCAGTGTTTCCGGGGCTTTCAGCCCCGGGTACACGAGTTATCAGATGGAGGTGTGAGTCAATGATCAGAATAAAAATGATGGGTGAATTCGTGATCACTGTAAACGGAACCGAGTCAAAACCGCTTGTCGTGCGCTCCCGCAAGGGCGTCGCGCTGATGGAATACCTGATTCTCAACAGGGGAAAGTATGTTCCGAAACAGCGCCTTCTCAATATCCTTTGGTCTGATTATCTTCATGTCAATCCCGAAAACGCACTGAAAACGCTCGTCAGCCGCATACGGAAAATTCTTAACGACATCAGCAGCGGGCTCGGCGAATGCATTCTTTCCGAGCGGGGCGGCTACCGCTGGCAGTCTCTTCCGGATATGCAGATAGACGTCCTTCTGATCATGGATATCTATGAAAAGCTGGCGAGGGAAAAAAGCTCGCCGCTTCGAATCTCTCTCTACGAGCAGCTGATGAAGCTTTATACCGGCGACCTGTTCCTTACCGGAGACATCGACGGCGGTTCCGGTTACGAGGCGGCTCTCCACAACGAGTACCTGAGCGCGATTTATGATTACATCGAGCTTCTGACAAAAGAAGAAAAATACAGCAAGATCATCGAAGTCTGCCGGAGGGCGCTTCAGATCGACGAGGTTGACGACCGTCTGCATATGGAAATGATGCAGGCCCAGGTCTCCTCAAACCGGATTGACGAGGCCATGGAACAGTACCGCAAAATGACGAACATCAACCAGCGGTATCTCGATTCCGAGCCGAGCGAAGAAATCATGGACTTCTATCAGAAGATCGTGAGCTCCAGCAACTATCTGAAATACAATCTGGAGACGGTCCGCGAGGATCTCAATCAGTTCGAGCACTCCACAGGTGCCTACATCTGCGAATACGATACCTTCAAGATCATTTTCAATATCATGAGGCCAACGCTCGAGCGTCTCGGCTGTACCATGTTCGTAGGGATGATCACGCTGTTCGGCCAGGATGACCAGGAAGCCGGCTCGCAGCTCCGTGAACAGGCCGTAGACAAGCTTCTCGAAATCATGCGGATCAATCTCCGACGGGGCGACCTGGTGATGCGTTACGCACCGAATGTGGCCGTTGCTCTCCTGCCTTCCGTCAATCACACCACCGGCAACATGGTTATGGAACGTATCCGGTACACATTCCAGACCCAGTACCCGTCTTCCGAAATCCCGTTCCATTACCGCCTCGGCGATCTCGGAAACATCTGATATTGTTATTGCGGCTTTGTCGAACTTGTGATACATTTTTATAATACTATATAGCATTGACGCGTTAACGCGTTAAATCGCGTGCGTTTCAATTAAATACTGAAAGGAACAGTACATCATGAAACAGCTTATGCTGGGCAACAAAGCGGTTGCCCGGGGTCTTTACGAAGCGGGATGCTGCTTTGCTTCAAGCTATCCCGGAACCCCAAGTACTGAAGTTACGGAAGAACTGGCAAAATACGACGATGTTTACTGCGAATGGGCTCCGAACGAGAAGGTCGCCATGGAAGCGGCGTTCGGCGCTTCTCTCGCGGGCAGGCGTTCGTTCTGCGCGATGAAGCACGTCGGCCTCAATGTGGCGGCGGATCCTCTCTATACCATGTCCTATACCGGCGTCAACGCCGGTATGGTTATCGTCGTAGCAGATGATGCGGGAATGCATTCCTCTCAGAACGAGCAGGATTCAAGACATCACGCCATTGCATCGAAGGTTCCGATGCTTGAGCCGTCAGACTCGGCGGAAGCCCTTGAATTCACGAAGCTGGCGTATGAAATATCCGAGAAGTTCGACACTCCCGTGCTTCTCAAGATGTGTACCAGAGTCGCTCACTCCCAGTCTGTCGTCGAGACCGGCACACGTCAGGTTCCCGTCAAGGACTACGAGAAAAATATCGCAAAATATGTCATGATGCCCGGCAACGCGAAGAAGCGCCACCCGGTGGTCGAGGAGCGCACAAAAGCGCTCAAGGAATATGCGGAGTCCGGTCCGGTCAACCGCGTTGAGATGGGCGGAACCGCGCTTGGAATCATCACTTCTTCCACCTCCTATCAGTATGTCAGGGAAGTATTCGGCGATACGGTCTCCATCCTGAAAATCGGCATGGCAAACCCGCTCCCCGACAAGCTGATCTGTGACTTTGCAAAGAAGGTGGAAAAGCTCGTCGTCGTCGAAGAGCTGGATCCGATCATGGAGGACCACTGCAGATCTCTCGGGCTCACCGTAAGCGGAAAGGATCTTCTTCCGGTCTGCGGTGAATTCTCGCAGAATCTCATCGCCTCCGCCCTCGGAAAACCGGCTGCAAAAGGCCGTGCGCTCGATGAAACGCTTCCCATGAGACCGCCCGTCATGTGCCCGGGATGTCCTCACCGCGGTCTGTTCTATACGCTGAAGAAACTCGGCTGCACCGTTCTCGGAGACATCGGATGCTACACGCTCGGGGCTGTAGCTCCCCTCGGATCCATGGAAATGACTCTCTGCATGGGAGCCTCCATCTCTGCTCTCCACGGCTTCAACACCATCGGTGGAGCGGATTCCGAAGGCAGGACGGTATGCGTTATCGGCGACTCGACATTTATGCACTCCGGAATGACCGGTCTTGCAAATGTCGCATACAACCAGAGCAATTCGACGGTCATCATCCTTGATAATTCCATCACCGGAATGACAGGACATCAGCAGAATCCTACAACCGGCTACAACATCAAGGGCGATCCCGCCGGAAAGATCGATCTTGAAGCGCTCTGCCGCTCCATGGGCATTAACCGCGTTACGGTGGTCGATCCCTACAATCTCGCCGAGTGTGAGGCCGCGGTGAAGGAAGAATTATCGGCAGCTGAGCCGTCTGTCATTATATCCAGACGCCCCTGCGCTCTTCTCAAATACGTAAAGAGAAAGCCGCCCCTCCATGTATCACCGGATAAGTGCAAGTCCTGCAAGTCCTGCATGAAGATCGGATGCCCCGCCATTTCCATGAAGAACGGAAAGGCAAGAGTGGATGCGACGCTCTGCGTCGGATGCGGCGTCTGCACGCAGATGTGCAAATTTGACGCCTTTTGCTCTGACGGAAAGGAGGAAGCGTGATGGACACAAAGAATATTATGATTGTCGGGGTCGGCGGACAGGGATCCCTTCTGGCAAGCAAGCTTCTCGGCTATCTTCTTCTCAATGAGGGCTATGACGTCAAGGTCAGCGAAGTCCACGGCATGTCCCAGAGAGGCGGCAGTGTGGTCACATACGTTCGCTACGGCGACAACGTCGCATCGCCGGTTATCGACGAGGGCGAGGCCGACTGCATCGTTTCCTTCGAGCTGCTGGAAGCGGCAAGGTGGCTTCCCTATCTGAAGGAAGACGGTCAGATCGTGACCAACATACAGCAGATCGATCCGATGCCGGTGGTAACCGGCGCGATGGAATATCCGGAAAACCTGGTAGAGAAAATGCGCGAAAAGGGCGCGAAGGTCGACGCCATGGACTGCGTCGCCCTCGCGGAACAGGCCGGAACCGTTAAAGCGGTCAACCTGGTTCTGCTCGGCCGCCTTTCGCACTACTTCGATTTCCCGGACGAAGCCTGGCAGAACGCAATCAAAGCCTGCGTCCCTGAAAAGTTCCTTAAGATTAATCAGACGGCATTCGAGCTTGGAAAGAATGCCTGACGATATTTGGTTTCACCTGTTTTACAATATGAAGCGGAATTCGAATTCCGCTTCAAGGTTCAAAAGAACTGGAAAGGATTCAAAATGGAAAGATACTATCAGGAAGACATCGAATGCGCATCGCGCGAAACCATGACGGCCATTCAGAACGAGAAGCTTCTGAAACAGGTTAAAAACATCTGGGACAATGTTCCCTACTACAGACAGAAAATGGAAGAAAAGGGCATTACCCCCGATGACATCAAGTCTGTTGATGATCTCCACAAGCTTCCTTTCCTATCAAAATCAGATCTTCGCGAAGCGTATCCTTACGGTCTTCTGGCAAGACCGCTGAAGGAATGCGTGCGCATCCAGTCCACTTCGGGAACGACGGGAAAGAGAGTCGTCGCATTCTACACCCAGAAAGACATCGACATGTGGGAAGACTGCTGCGCGAGAGCGATTACGGCAGCCGGCGGTACGGATGAGGACGTATGCCAGATTTCCTACGGCTACGGCCTGTTTACGGGAGGTCCGGGACTCAATGGAGGCTCACATAAGGTCGGATGCCTCACGATCCCCACTTCTTCCGGAAATACAGACCGTCAGATCATGTTCATCAACGATCTTCAGGCGACCATCCTTTGCTGCACTCCGTCCTATGCCGCCTATCTTGGCGAACGGATGAAGGAGATGGGCATGGGACCGGATGATATCCCCCTCAAGGCGGGTATTTTCGGCGCCGAAGCGTGGTCCGAGGAAATGCGCCAGGATATCCAGAATACCCTCGGCATCAAGGCCTACGATATCTACGGTCTCACGGAGCTTTCGGGCCCCGGCGTGTCCTTCGAATGCAGCGAACAGACAGGCATGCATATCAACGAAGATCATTTTCTTGCCGAAATTATCGATCCGGATACCGGAGAAGTGCTTCCGGAAGGATCTGAGGGCGAGCTGGTGTTCACAGCGCTCGACAAGGAAGCCTTCCCCATGGTCCGCTACCGCACCCGCGATATCTGCGTTCTCTCCCGGGAAAAATGCTCCTGCGGACGCACGCTAATCAAGATGAAGAAGCCGAAGGGCCGCTCCGACGACATGCTGATCATCCGCGGAGTCAACGTATTCCCGTCACAGCTCGAAACCGTGCTGCTTAACAACGGCTACGCCGCAAATTACCAGATTATCGTCGACCGCGTCAATAACACGGATACGCTTGATGTCCACGTGGAAATGACGCCCGAGATGTTTACCGATAACCTCGGTGAGATCAGCAAGCGCCAGAGGGCGCTGGTAGACGGCCTCAAGTCCATGCTGGGCATCAAGGCCAACGTAACGCTCGTAGCTCCCAAGTCCATAACGCGCTCCGAAGGCAAAGCGGTCCGCGTCATAGATAACAGAAAAATCTGAATTCCCTCTTTTGGGCAGAAAGGAGAATCCGTATGGCAATTAAGCAGATTTCCGTATTTCTCGAAAACAAACCCGGAATGCTTGAAGGTATGACAGAAGTTCTGGCAAATGCGGGCATTGATCTTCGGGCGTTATCTCTGGCCGAAACAAAGGATTTCGGCATCGTCCGCATGATTGTCGACGATGTCTATGAGACCGCTACTGTCCTCCGTGACAATGGTTACATCGCAAGCGTTACTCCGGTTATCGCTGTAATGATCCTTGATAAGGTCGGCGGGCTTTCTACCGTCCTCAAGGCATTTACCAAAGCAGGCATTAACGTAGAGTATATGTACGCTTCCCTCGCCGGACAGCAGAGCGGCAACGCCTACATGATCTTCCGCGTCGAGGAGACCGACAAGGCGGAGAACGCCCTGCGCGCTGCAGGCTTCCGACTTGCTGACCAGGAGAAAATTTCCGAGATGTAAAATGCCAAAGACAGCATAAACAAAAGGATACGGCGGAACAGATCCGCCGTATCCTTCTTTTTTGATTCTTTTGTATGACGCCGTGTCAGGCTGTCTCGATCCCCGCTGCTTTTTCGAGCCCGAGTTTTTTGACCGCTTCCTCGCGCATCTTGAATTTCTGGATTTTTCCTGCGTTGTTCATCGGGAAGCCGTCGACGAAGTCGATATATTTCGGGACCTTGTGCTTAGCCATGTGGTCCCTGACGAAGGTCTTCATCTCTTCCGCCGTCATCGTTTCACCCTTCTTCAGAATGATGCAGGCCATGATTTCTTCGCCCATCGCCTGATCCGGCACACCGATCACCTGCACGTCGCTTACCTTCGGATGCGTATAGATAAATTCCTCGATTTCCTTCGGATAGATGTTTTCACCGCCGCGGATGATCATGTCTTTCAGACGACCGGTGATTCGGTAGTTGCCCTCCGGTGTCCTGCACGCAAGGTC
>CADBRO010000077.1 GCA_902797075.1 uncultured Lachnospiraceae bacterium | reverse complement strand
TCGCACAGCAATATCGACAAATTCGACTTTCTTCAGAATCTGCAGGTCTTGTCGGGATTCGGAAACTCCTACCGTCTTAATTCCTGTGTCCCCGAGGAACGGCGCGCCTACACAAAAGTAGAGGACGTGCTTACGATGCACGCCCTCCTGCCTTCTCATACGATTTGTCTTTGGGATATCCGCCGTCAGCGCTGACAAGCGGCCACGGTTCAATTATCAGATGAAAGTCTGAAAATGCGGCAGCCGTGAGACGGCACCTCCGCCGATACGCTCTCCGCCGCGTATTCCGTGTCATTTCCGTTCAAACAGTCATGAAGTCTGACTTTCTGGCCCTGCGAAGAAGAAAGTCCCATGTCAAAGAGCGGGAATCCGGAAAACGCGTCATGATCGCTGAAATTAAAAATCCCGGCAGCATAATCTCCGCCTGAAAGCGGCTTGATCAGTGTAAATGTACCCGGGCTGCAGCTGCAGGTAAGACGGTAGCAGGTTCTCCCCTCCGGATCCTGGTTGATCGCGATCAGGTCCTTATTGGTCAGGAGATTTTTAACCGCACTGTCCGCGCTTCTTAAGTCACACCCGATAATGAGCGGAGAATTAAGCATTGCCCAGAGCGCAAAATGCGTCGTGTACTCCGTCATCGAACAGCCTTCCGCCGTCGTTTCCGGATTCGCTCCGGCGCCGTGCATGCCGACAACCAGCATATCCATGTCGTTGTAGCAGCCCGGTCCTCACATTTTCACATCATTCGAAATCAACGGATTTTCCGGTTCTTGCGGATTCACGGATCGCATCCATGAGCTTCAGGACGCGTCTCGTCTCCGGAATCTTAACCAGGAATTCCTCTTTTCCTTCCTGCGCGTTCAGATAATTCGTGAAATAGTCCTCATGCTTTGTTCCGACCTTCGGCAGATCAGACGTGATCAGCATTCCTTCCGGCGGCGGTCCGAAGGATCTTGTCGGGCCGGCAGCGGTCATCGTGCGCTTTCCGCCGACGTTCTTCAGCAGATGAGCGGTATGAACGATCTTTCCTTCCGGGAAGAATCCGTCGATATACGCGGATCCCTTATTTCCGCCCAGGAACCAGTGACGCTCGAAATGATGCTCCTTATCCTCAAGATAATAGGTTCCGAGCTCGATCTCGCCCATAAGGCCGCTTTCGAATCTCAGCATGATGTGGAAGTAGTCGTCAACCTCGAAGTTAATGACGTTTCTGACATTCGCGTAGACGGTCTTTACTTTTTCCGGAATCATCCAGAGCATCTGGTCGATGAGGTGTACGCCCCAGTCATACAGCATGCCGCCGCCTTCGCTGATGTAGACGTGCCAGTCATGCATATTTCCATTGTAGCCGTAAAGTGATGACTTGATGACATACGGTGTTCCGAGCTCGCCCGAATCATACACTTCCTTCGCCGTGCGGAAATCCGGGTCATAGCGTCTCTGGTGATGAACGGTGAACTTCACTCCCGCCTTCGCCACAGCCGCTTCCATCTCGTCAAGCTCTTCAAGAGACATGGCGACCGGCTTCTCGCAGATAATGTCCTTGCCGGCTTCCGCCGCCTCGATCACGAGCTTCTTATGCTGATTGTTGTTCGCGACGACGAGAACAACCTCTACATCCGGATCGTTGATCAGATCAGATGCATTTTCATACGTTTTGATATTCTCCGGTACATCTTTAAGCTGCTCCGGGTCGATGTCGCAGATCGCGACGACTTCGATACCTTCGAAGTTCGTGAGCATTTTCTCATGCTCATGTCCCATGAAGCCATGTCCGATAATTCCGAACTTTTTCGCCATAGCCTTAATTCCTCCTCTTTGTTTATCCGTTGCTTTCATCTGGCATTTCTTATGGTGCTTCCATTATAAATGGATCCCGCCTCTCACATGGCGCATTTTTTAATCCAATACGGTAAAATTCGTCCGAAGTTTAATTTGCTTTATTTCTTCCGCAGCGTCATGTTTCTGAAAGCAGGCAATTGTATTCCGTTTCGCCGTATACCAATAAACGCGGTCAGGATTTCTTACGCGCGGTCGCTCTTCCCGAGAATCAGAATCAGCACTTCGCCGACCACGGCAAGAACTGCCGATACAAGGAACGCCGGCTGGAACCGTCCTGTCGAAGCGCGAAGCATGTTCATGATCATGGGACCGAAAAGACCTGCGAGGGCAAAGCCGATGAACATGATGCCGTAGTTGACGCTGTTGTTCTTTCTTCCGAACGCTCTCGCCGTAAAACCGGGATAGATTCCCATGATGCCGCCGAAGCAGAAGCCGGTCACACAGAGACCGATATAGAACACAGCGGTCGTATTTTCGCGGCAGAGGAAAAGAAGAATACCTGCGATCAGAGATCCCGCAAAGGTGATGCGAAGCGTTCCGAGCGCACCGAGCTTATCGGAAAGCGTCCCGGACGCCAGACGGCCGAGCATGTTGAAAAGCGCGAGGATCGAGACGACGGCAGCTGCCTGAACCTGGGACATTCCCATCATCTGCTGCGCGATCGGCGAAGCCTGGGAAATAATCATCATGCCGGAAAATGCTCCGCAGGTCAGCGTAAGGAGCATCAGATAAAACTTCGGCTGGGACAGCATTTCCTTCCAGGTGTAGTCTTTTCCGGTACTTCCTGCAGCCGCTGCCTTCTTCATGCCCGGAACCGTAAAATCCGCCGGGCAGGATTCGATGACGAAGGCCGACGCGCAGATGATCACCATCATAACGGCGCCGATGATCTTAAATGCGGTCGTCACGTGGGAGCGCTGCACAAGGGCAGTCGCGATGATCGGTACGATGATGGAGCTTCCGCCGTAGCAGGCCGTCGTGAGGCCGCCGGCGAAGCCGCTCTTATCCGGGAAAAACTTGACCGCGTTCGAGACGATCGTTCCGTAAACCATTCCGACGCCGAGACCGACGCCGAGACCGTAGGTCACGATCAGCATCGGCAGAGATTTCGCAAATCCCGATCCGATCATGCCTGCGCCGAACAGGAGTCCGCCGATCAGAAGCACAAGCTTCGGCCCGATCCGGTCATTGATATAGCCGCCGGCAATCATGGTAATCGGACCCACCGAATTCGCGACCGTAAAGACGATCGCAAGCGAAGCGATTTCCTTTCCGGTAATCTCTGTCAGGTACTGGCCCATCGGAGACGCAAAGACGCTCCATGCGTAAAGAGACCCCACGCACAGCGCTACAAAGCAGCTGGCAGCAAGTATCAGCCATCTTTTTTTCATCAGATCCATAGTAGTAATCCCCCTCGTTTGGTTTTTGAGTCAGCGAAAGCGCGCCGCCCGGCACACTTCCGCTTAAAAAGCATACGATAATTCCGGCTCTTGTGTCAAATCATGAACTTCCGTCAGAATGCGGAAGATTTGCAGAGCGGTCACTTTGCAGCGTCCTCCCGTCCTTTTTTCCGGACAAGCCGGCATACAGCCGTATAGATCAGAAGCCCGGCCGCCATCCCTGCCGTATCGATCAGAACGTCTCTCACCTGTCCGGCGCGTCCGCTTACGAAGGTCTGATGAAACTCATCGAGGGCTGCGTACGCGATGCCGGTAAGGAATGCCGTGTAAGGAGGCCGGACCGCCTGAAGAAGCAGGCAGATAAGAACCGCATATTCCGACATATGAGCACATTTCCGCACCAGAAATCCCACCTTTTCCGTCACTGCGGCGAGATCTGCGCTCTGCGGAAGAAACGGCCGGATCACACGCATCACGGCCGATACAAAAAATCCGCTCTGCTCCGACGACAGCTGATCAGGGCAGGATGACAGATAAAAAATGACGCCCATCCACAAAAGAGCAGCGAGCGCCATCCGTCTGTTTTTAATCATTCCTTCGCACCGTAAACCTTCGCTTTTTCTTCGTCCCTGTCCACTTTAAAGCCGCTGCGGTACATGAACGCAAGCTTCGCGGCGGCGTCTTCGTCGCCGTCCGCTGCGAGCTTCTCAAGGATTCTGACCGCTTCTTTGGTGTCTTTTTTCAGGCCGTCTCCGTAAAGCAGGCACATCGCGTAATCGTATCCCGCTTCCCTGATTCCGCCTTCAAAGCACCGCTTAAGCGCCGCGGCTCCCTCATCCGGCTGTCCGGCGGTGAAGCACGCGACTGCGAGCTGGTACTCCGCTTTCAGGTATCCCCGGTCCGCCGCCTTGAAGAAATAGCGGATCGCTTGTTTCTCATTCGGTTTTACCCCGAGACCGAGCCGGTATTTTCTCCCGATGAGATAAGCGGCTCTTGCGTCTCCCAGTTCATCCGCCTTCTTCAGACACTGGAACGCCCGCTTTTCGTCCTTTTTGTAATACCGTCCTTCCTCAAAGAGGTCCGCGAATTTGAGGATGGCAGCCGTGCTGCCCCCGTTCGCGAGCTGATTGAGGATCAGAAGCCCTTCTTTAACGTCAATTCCGAGATCAACCTCCGCGACGGCGAGTCGGAAGGCGGACGCTTCCGTTCCCTCCTCGTCATCCGCATCGCGAAGCTTCCGTATGATCTCTTCCGGGTTCTGTCCGCCGGTCTGCTCTTCGTTCTTAAAATCATTCGCCATTCAGAATCTCCATCATCTGATCCACCATCTCTTCTTCCTTCAGGCGGAATTTAATCTCCACGCGGCGGGATGCTTCCGAATCCTCCTCGCCGTTTTCGTCGTAGATCAGGTCGCTGTAGGATCTGCCGTTCGCCGTCACGATATCGCGCAGGGTCTCGACCTCGTCCCAGGAAAGATCCAGCATTCCGTCATCCTCGAGACAGAACTCCGCAACGGCCAGCGCTCTTCTCTGGGAGAGTTCCAGATTGTACATATAGGTTCCGTCCGAATCTGTGTGGCCCTCGATAATAATCTCAGAAAGATAGTCTCTGAAATCATCACCCAAAAGGACGTCAAAATACTGCGGCAGGAAGCTTCGGAGGAAATCCTCGCCGTCCTCGCTCAGCTCGTCGCCCGCATACTCGAAAAGTACGCTCGAGTCGAACATAATCGCTCCGGTCTTCGAGTCAACGGAAACCTTGGCTGTACCCGAAAACGCTTCTTTCAGTGCCTCGACAAGCTCCGTCCTGATACCGATCAGATCTTCCATCTGTTTCTGCTGGTTTTCGATCTGGCTCTGCTGTGCGCTAAGCTGCTTCTTCTGCTCCTCTACGGTGCTTTTCTGCGAGGCGAGCTCCTCGGTCTGCTCCGTCAGCTGTTTCTCCTGTTCTTCCAGCTGCTTTTTCTGTTCGTCGTTCGTTTTCTTCTGTGCGTCAAGCTCCTTCTTCTGCTTGGCAGCTGTCTTCGACTGCTCGTCCAGTTTCTTCTGCTGCTCTTCCAGCTGTTTTTTCTGCTCATCCAGCGTTTTCTGCTGCTCTTCCGCTGTCTTCGTCTGCTCGTCCAGCTTCTTCTGCTGCTCTTCCGCCGTTTTCTGCTGCTCTTCCAGCTTCTTCTGCTGCTCTTCCGCCGTCTTCGCCTGCTCGTCCAGCAGCTCCTGCTGTTCCTTCACCGTTGTCTTCTGCTGCTCCAGCTTCTTCTGCTGTTCCGCGAGCTGTTTCTCCTGCTCCTCAACCGTCGTCTGCTGTTCGGTCAGCTGCTCCCTCTGGGCTTCAAGCGTCGTCTGCTGCTCCGCAAGGGCTTTCGCGTCGGCTTCGTACTGCCGCTTCGCCTGCATCATCGTAAATGAAATCACGACGACAAACATCAGAAGAAGCCCCGCCATCATATCAGAATACGACAGCCAGTAGGAGTGGTCTTCGTCTTCTCTTCGCCTTCTTTTTCCCCGCATATCAACTGTCCCCCGGTTCTTAGGATTCCTTGCGGAGCTGGTTCATCGCGACCGTATTCCTTCTGAGGACGTCGACCGCGTAAATCATGGACTCCAGCTCTTCCTGCATCCGGTTATAGGACTCGACCGTCGCGCCGAGAGATCCGGTCAGCTGACGGTTCAGCGCGTCAGCCGCATCCGTAAGGCTCTTTGCGGATGCATTCAGACTGTCTGTCAGGTTATCGGACAGGCGCACCGCATTTTCAAGATTCTTTTCGGAAGCGGTGGAGATCTCATTGAGCGCTGCAGCCGAAGTCTTTTCCAGCTCGGTAAGCTGGCCGGCTGCCGCCCGGCTGAATTCAGCGGAAAATGCTCCGATCTGCTGCTCATACTCGCTCAGCATCTGCATGTGTTCCGTGAGCTGGCCGGCGTACGCTTCGTGATCCTGCATCAGCTTCTGAATTCCGGCGAGATCCTCGGATACATAGCCCTGGAGCTGATCGAGTCTCTCCACGTAGGAGGCCATATGCTGGATGGACTGACCGGCGAGATCATTGACCTGCGCTGTATTATCAGTCATTCTGCCGACCTCGTTTAAGATATTCCTCATATAGGTGCGGTCCTGCTGCTGCCACTCGACGGTTTCCCTTATGGCCGCTGAAAGACTCGCCATCGTGCCTCCGAGGGAGCGGTTCATCTGCTCGATGAATTTGTCCACGATACGGTCGACTCCCTCCACCTGCGCCTCGCTCGCCACATGCGCGAAGTTTTCGATCGTCTTGTTCATGCGGTCAAACTGGGGCGTCATGATCTCATTGACCCTGACGGAAATCTCCTGCGCGAAGGTACCGGCGATCTGATTCATCCCCTCCGTCTGTCTCTGTTCGAAGGAGAGCAGCTGCCGGAAGCTCTCGTTCTTGGAATCCGGGAGCACGAAATTTTCATAGGCCTCGAGAAAGCGGTCCAGCGCTTCGTAGGCCTGATCCATCTTATTTTTGTAGACAAAGCTGAAAACGAGAGAAAAAACCATTCCGTAGATCGAGGTATGGAACGCGACCTTAATTCCCTGGATCAGCGGCCCGATGCTGAGAGCGATCTCGTCCGCCGTGCCCGTGTTAAACTGCTGGAGACCGAGTGAAAGGCCGATGAATGTTCCCAGAATTCCGAGTCCCGTCATGGTGCCGCTGACCAGATTCAGCACATTGCGGCTGACCGTATCGTCAATCAGGTCCTGGTTGATGTAATCCTCAATATCGCAGTGGTAGATGTCGCCCGACAGCGCCTGCAGCCTGTCCATCTCGTCCTTGAACTCCGCATAGCGCCTGCCGAGAATCTTGTTGGAAAAGAGGATCTCCCGGCTGCTGTACTTGTCCCAGAGATACGTCCCCGTCACCCGGTAATCGTTCCGGATCCGCTCGGAAGCTTCCCTAAGGTCGCGGATCATGGAGTCGATTTTCGCGAATCTCCCGAACGCAAAACAAAAAATCGCAAGCACGATAACAAACATCACCGCGCTTACGATCATCGTAGGCAAATCCCGTGGAACAGCAGTCCAGTTCAGATAGACCGCTACGGCGGCCATAATCAGATATATTAGAATCAACGTGACTTTGGAGCGTAAAAGACCCTTCATATTTTACCCCTTCCCGCCGTTTGCTTTTATGAGATTTTATCACAGAATACCTGCAAATTCCATGCTTTTGTCAGAACAGGGCTTCCTCCGGAACCGCATAGTTTCCGTCTGTGTAAACCGTCCGGTAGACAGCGCAGTTCCCGATATACTTCGACCAGTAACTGCCTTTCGAATCCGGCGTCAGGTATTCAAGCGCCCCTTTCATCGCGATGGCGTGAGTAGATACAAGTATATCGCCCTCCTCATTCCGGATCTCGTCCATAAAGCTTTTCAATCTGCCGACGACACTGTCAAGCGGCTCCATTCCGTCCGGAGCAGGATGGTTCACAAAGTCCTGGAAAAAATACAGGAGCTCCGGCGCCGGAGGATTAAGAGACGTCATCTCATAAGGACCGTAATCCATCTCCAGCAGTCTTTCATCCGTAACAATTTCCGCTGCAGGGCCGGCGATAATCTCTGCCGTTTCCACCGCTCTTATGAGCGGGCTCGAGTAAACCTTCGTAAAGACAACTCCCATTTCCCGCAGTTTTGCCGCAGTCTCTTCCGCCTGGCGTTTTCCCGCTTCATTCAGCGGATAATCGCTTCTTCCCTGAAGGACGCCTTCCCGGTTAAGCTTAGTCTCACCATGTCGTACCAGATAAATCAAATCATCCCTCCTGTTGATTCCTGAGGCAGCAGCTGCTCTGCCTTTTCCTCGAGCTCTGCAAGCCTTGCGATCAGTCCGGCCTCCCGTTTTTTCGTACTGCATGCCGCGGCTATCGCCATTTCCGCAGCAACAGTCTTCATTTCACCGAACTGGATTTTGATCTGGGCTTCAGAAAAATGCCGGATCAGCTCCGTAAGCTCCCCGTGTCCGATCCTTGCCGCGTCCCGTTTCACCGCGGCTTCGTAATCATTTCCCCGGCCGGACCCGGCATCATATCCGTCCTGCACAAGAAGAACATCCCTAAGATAGGTCAGGAAACCGTTCATGAAACCTTCCGGATCCGTTCCCTCTCCTGTCATTTCCCTGAAAATGCGGATGCCCCCGCCCGCGTCTTCCGTAAGCAGCGCGTTAAGGAGTCCGCTCATGGCTGTGAGATCCCTGATTCCAAGCGCTTCATTTACCACCCGTACGGTGAGCCTCTCTCCTGCCGCATAGGCTTCCGCCCTGTCAAGAAGCGACAGCGCGTCGCGCATGGATCCCTGGGACAGGCCGGCAAGAAGGAGGAGTGCGTCATCGTCTGCATCCAGGCCTTCTTTTTTAAGAATCCGCCGCATCTGATCCGCCGCCGTTTCGTAATCCAGCCTTCGGAAAGTGTAATGCTGGCATCTTGACATGATGGTATCCGGTATGTTTTTCAGGCTTGTGGTAGCAAGGATAAAAATAACCCACGAGGGCGGCTCCTCCAGCGTTTTTAAAAATGCGTTCGACGCTCCCGCCTTCATTTCCTGGATCTCATCGATAATAAACACCCTGTATTTTCCGTACATCGGGCGATGGCCCGCGAGCTCCCCGATCTGCCGTATGTCGTCGATCAGTCCGTGCGCCGCAGCGTCAATTTCGATGACGTTGTCCGAGCTTCCCGAAATAATCTGCCGGCAGGTTTCGCAGCAGTTGCAGGGGTTCCCGTCTTTCGGATTTTCACAGTTGATGGCGCGGGCAAAAATCCGGGCGGCGGAAGTTTTTCCCGTTCCGCGGATTCCCGTAAAAAGATAAGCATGACTGACGCGGTCCCTCATAATCTGATTCTTAAGAGACCGTACCACAACCTCCTGCCCCCGCATTTCATCAAATGTCATGGGGCGGGCTTTTCTGTAAAGCGCCTCCTGTGCCATAATCCTCTTCCCTTTTGCATCAAATATCCCGAAGCTTTCCCCTCCGGTCTTTATCACATTTCAGTAGAAAATCTCAGGATCTTCAGAGATGCCGCAGAGCCGCTTAAACTCGATAAGATCCGCCTCATTCCTTAGGAGCATCACGTCCTCGAATTTTCCCGTTTCCCGGTTCTTAAATCCTGCCGTCATTTCCGCCGTGCAGATGCTCTTCCGAATCGCGGGCACTTCTTTGCCGCGGTCATACTCATATGTTTTCTCTTTCTTTTTCCCGAACAGCATAAGATACCTCCGTAAAGGACGCAAAGATATAACGCGGACATTCGAAATCCGCTGCGCTGCTACATTAAGGCTATCGCGATCCCCGCCCCGCGTCAAGCGGGATTATCCCCGCTGAATCGCCTCACGCATGCTTTACGCACGGCATGCGCCTCTGCTATAATCAGACTGTTTTCATCAAATGGAGGTCACAGCACATGAAACTGCTTCTTCAGCTTTTCCTTACGTTCGCGCAGATCGGCGGAACCACTTTCGGCGGAGGCTACGCCATGCTCCCGATCCTGCAGCGGATTATCGTTGAAAAATACCACTGGGCTTCGGAAGAGGAACTGATGGACTGCTATGCGATCGGTCAGTGTACGCCCGGCATCATCGCGGTCAACACCGCCACCTTCATCGGCTACAAACAGATGGGCGTGATCGGCGGGATTGTGGCCACCATCGGCGTAATCACGCCTTCCGTGATCATCATCACCGTCATTTCCCTGTTCCTTCGGAACTTCGCGCACCTTCCCGCCGTGATCCATGCGTTCAGCGCAATCCGTGCCTGCGTGTGCGCTCTCATTCTCGATTCAGTCCTTAAGCTGGGAAAAAAATCGGTGATCGACCGGACATGTTTACTGATTTTCTTAGGCGTACTGCTGCTGTCTTTCTTCACACCCGTGTCGCCGGTCATACTGGTCGTGGCGTCCGGCGTGGCCGGATGGCTGTTTATGCCGAGGAAAAACGAAGCGGCGAAGTAAACCGGACAGTAAAGCGGACACTCGCAATCCGCTGCGCTGCCTGCTCGTAAACCGCGGCCGCGGTTTAAATCATATGTAAAGGACATCTGCCATGCTAATCTATCTGCAGCTTTTCTGGGAATTCTTTAAAACCGGCCTGTTTTCGGTGGGCGGAGGTCTCGCGACGCTCCCCTTCCTTTACGAGATAGGAAAACGGACCGGCTGGTTTACCGCCTCCGACGTGGCGGACATGATCGCGGTATCCGAATCGACGCCCGGTCCTCTTGGCATCAATATGGCCACCTATGTAGGCAATAAAACCGCCGGTATACCCGGCGGCCTGATGGCGACCCTCGGACTCATCGCTCCGGCGATCATTATTATCTGCCTGATTTCCATGATTCTTGCAAAGTTTAAGGAATCAGAACTCGTAAAAAGGATATTCTACGGTCTGCGTCCCGCTTCGACGGGGCTGATTGCCGCAGCCGGTCTCGGCGTCGCAAAGATCGCGCTGCTTGATCTCCCACGGTTCGAGGAAACCGGATCGGCGGCGGATCTGTTCAACTGGAAGCTGATCCTGCTGTTTGCGGTTGTGCTCGCGGCCTTCCGGAAATTTAAGAAAATACATCCCATCGTCTTTATCCTTGCTTCCGCAGCTGCCGGAATCGTCTTCGGACTCTGAGACGTAAAAAAACGGATGCTCCCCGCATAAGGGGCTGCATCCGTTTTATTTTACGCGATTGGCGTTACAATGCCGGAATCTCCGCCGTTCTCATCGGGCTTTACAACCGGAAGCCTCATCGAAACGCTAGTTCCCTCACCGAGACGCGACTCGATCCTGAAGTCAACATCCGACTGATAGATATACTGCAGGCGCTGGCGCACATTCCGTATGCCGATGTGCTTTCCTCTCTCCCATACGGTGTCTGTATCCATTACCTTCTCCAGATCCTCTTCCGGCATTCCCGCGCCGTTGTCGCTGACAGTAAGTCCGATAAAGCCCGGTTCATCCGTCTTTACGGATATCACGATGCAGCCGCCCAGCGGTTCGCCGTTTTCGTCCCTGTTCTCCAGAATTCCGTGAGACAGGGCGTTCTCCACAAGAGGCTGAATTACATTTTTCAGAATCAGCAGGCCTTTCGCATTTTCATCAATGTCATATCTGACCCGGAACATTCCTTCGTAGCGGTATTCCTGAATAATCAGATACTGGCGGATGACGCTGATCTCCTGCTCCACGGTATCGTAGACCTGGGAGATTTCGATTCTCAGGCGGTCTTTCAGTATCTCTATCATGGCCCGGTTGACGACGACAATATCTTCATTTCTGCCTTTCTGCGCCAGATAGGTGATCATATTCATCGTATTATACAGAAAATGGGGATCGACCTGTGAAATCAGAAGCGAATACTTCATGGACTGCTCCTGCTTTTCCTTTTCCACGATCGCCTCGATCTTCTCTTCCAGCTGCCGGGCCATCGCATTGAACGCGCGGCTGACCTGCCCGATCTCATCTTCGGAATGCACCTCGACTCTCGCGCTGAAATCGCCTCCGGCAATCTGGCGCATTCGCTCCGAAACCTCCATCAGAGGCCTTGTGAATCTGGTTACGATGATGAAAATGACGCCGCCGAGAATCAGGCTGAATATCCCGACCGTAAGGAAAATCATCCAGGTCTGGTTGCGGTTTCTCCGAAGAACCTCCGCTCTGTCAAGCCAAGTGATCATACTCCAGCCGGAGCTCCCCAGATCCCTTGCGGCATAGATGCCGTCTTTTGTGATCAGGCTGCTTTCCTGATAGGAGTTGCCGATGGCCATCCTTCCTTCCAGTTCGTCCGGGTTAATCCTGCCGGTTTCCGAAAATGGCGGAATCGGCCGCCCGCCCGCGCAGAGCAGGAAATCCGTATAGTTATCCTCGAGTGCTCCGGCAATCAGGGATATTTCGTCATAGGAGGATATGATCGCGATTCTTCCGTCCCTCCCATAGGGTCTTATAAAACCGTAGACCTGGGTGAAACCGCTCCCGAAATAAGACTGGGTGTCCTCGTCGGAATATCCGAAAGGCAGGATATAGGCGGTTTCCTTTCCGGCCTCCAGATAGGACGGTATCAGCGTATTCTGAAGATATCTTTTCACATTTTCCGGGAAGCCGACGGTCTCTGTCCGGAATATGCTGCCGTCCTCATTTTCTGTTTCGATGTAAATTCCGAGTACGTGATAGGAGGAGATTCCGTCCTTATGGATCATTCCGGAGATACGAAGCCGGAGCGCCGCTTCGGCTCCGGGAGACGGAGACTTCATGCAATCTGCGATCTCCCGATTCAGGGTCTCGTCCATGGCTACCACGGAAGAAAACCGGGTCAGCTCGTCGAAGCGCTGCTCGATCCGCATCCCGACCTGCTTGTTAAACGTAAGTGCTTTTTTTGCCTCTGATTCTCTGACAAGATGATAGACGAAATACGGAGTCACCGTGATGACCGCAAGATACACGAGCACGAAAGAAATCAT
>CADBRO010000076.1 GCA_902797075.1 uncultured Lachnospiraceae bacterium | reverse complement strand
TTTGTAAAAATGCGGCATCCTTTTTTATTCGATTTATGTGTCCGTTCTCCTTTGGCAGTCTCATATATTTTTGTGCAGACAGATAAACGATAAACATGCAATCTGGTCGTTGAAGTATGGTACAATCTTCTTGTAACATCAATTGAACAAAACAACGGGTGAACGATTATGCGTGAATGGTCGAGAGAAGAGAAATACCGTTATTTGAAGGATCCTCAGGAAATTGCAGACCTTTATCAGAGGATTTCTTCTTCTGTGTGGCGGCAGACTTATCACAATCAGCCTGTAACAGGTCTTATGAATGATCCGAACGGATTCGTATGGCATGACAACCGGTGGCATCTCTTCTATCAGTGGTGCCCGTGGGGCGCGGTGCACGGACTCAAGTACTGGTATCATATCGTCTCGCGGGATCTTGTATCCTGGAAGAATCTCGGCGTCTGCCTGATGCCGGATCAGGAAGACGGCTATGACAACAAAGGCGCCTATTCAGGCTCCGCCATGCCGATCGGTGACAAAATCTATCTGTATTACACCGGAAACCACAGGGACCCGGACTGGACGCGTCATGCCTATACCTGCCTGGCGCGGCTTGGCAATGACGGATGGCCGGAAAAATATCCGCTGCCTCTTTTCGGATCTCATCCGGATTATACTGAGCACCAACGGGACCCGAAGATTATCCGTGTTCCCGGCCGCGAAGGCTGGTTCATGATAATCGGAGCCCAGACAAAATCGAAGGACGGGTGTGCCCTGGTATATTACTCGGAGGATCTTCAGCACGGATGGATGTTTGCCGGCGAACTGAAGGTGCCGGGGTATGAGCATTTCGGTGATATGTGGGAATGTCCTTCCGTGGAGCATATCGGCGGAAAAGAAGTGCTGCTGTTTTGTCCGCAGCATCTGACGCTGCCCGGCCGGGGCGGAAGCCGCAACCACAACGGTTATATTTTGGGCAGCATGGACTGGGATACTCTGACATTTACGCCGGAAGGACAATTTCATGTTCTCGATTTCGGCTTTGATTTTTATGCTGCGGCCTGTGCCAATAACCTTCAGGAAAAGGATAAGGCAATCCTCATCGGCTGGATGGGAGTGCCGGACGTATCCTATCCGACGGATGATGAGGAATGGGCCGGATGCCTGACTCTTCCCAGAGAGCTGACGGTCCGGGACCGCAGGCTGATCCAGCGTCCGCTTCCCGAACTGAAGAAGCTGCGGGACGAGAAGATGGATATTATCGAAAATGATTTCGGATGCTGTATGCTGCCTGCAGCGGCGGAAATGGAAGTGGACTGCCGCCCCGGTGATGTAGAGCTTGATATGTTCACGGACGGCGAAGGCAGGGGCGGTCTGAGCATACGCTACGATGATTCAAAGCGGGAAATTACGGTAAACCGAAGCCAAATGCAGCTGACCTTCAATCCGGAGGAAGGCTTTGACCGCACAAGACCGCTGGAAGCGGGACTGAATCATCTGCGGATCTATGTAGATTCCAGTTCCGTTGAGATTTTCGTAAATGATGGAGATGCGGTCTTTACTTCGCGGGTTTTCCCCTGCGGAAACGAACATTTCTTCCGTATTCAAGGGGACGTCTTTGTCCGTCTGTGGACGATGAAGAGAGCAGTCCAGGATAATTTCCTGATCTGATGGGACATGAGAAGGCATTAAATAAAGGAAAAGAGGAATGATCGCATGAATAAAAAACTCGTATTTCTGGATATCGACGGAACGCTCACATCACCTGGCAGCAACACTCCGCCGGAGAGTGCCATGCGCGCTGTCCAAATGGCAAGAGCAGGAGGCAACATGGTTTTTCTTTGCACGGGACGCAATCCTGCAATGCTCTCGCCGGTACTGGCGCTTGGTTTTGACGGCGCGGTAGCCTGTGCAGGCGGTTATGTGTTCGCCGGCGATGAGGTGCTGTACGACTGTCCGATGAAAAAAGAAGATTTTGAAGCCGGTATGCGTCTGCTGAAGGAAAACGGCGTTTTTCGGACGATTGAAGCTAAGGATGCCACCTGGGGTGACGAGGATCTCGGAGATTTCCTTGCAGGCGCCGGCGATGGAAACAGTGAACTGATCCGTTGGCGCAAAGCGCTGGCAGAGCAGCTGAACATACTTCCCATGCGCGAATACGACGGCAGACCGGTCTACAAAATCGTGATCATGTGCAAGGAAATGAAACAGCTTGAGCCAGCGAAAGCGGCTCTGGAACATAACTATAACTTTGTGGTACAGGATCTGGCTGCGCGGGGATGCCTGAACGGAGAACTGATCAGCCGGCAGTTTGATAAAGGAAAGGGTGTCCGGATCGTAGCGGAGCATTTCGATATACCGCTGGAAAATACCATCGGCTTTGGCGACAGCATGAATGACCTGGAAATGATCGAAACCGTCGGGTATTCCGTGTGCATGGACAATGGAAGTCCTGTCCTGAAGGCAAAAAGCGATATGGTGTGCCCTGCAGTGGATGAGGATGGACTCTATCAGGCGTTCGAAAAACTGGGACTTATTTGAATTTATGTGCAAAATGACAAAAATCAGGTTTTCAAGATGTGGTTTTTCGTGTATGATTGAATAACATGGTATCGAAAAACCATGAAAAATATGAAATGATATGAAATCAACAGGAGGAGATGCTTATGGCACTCGATTATCGAAAATGTGCGGAGGAGATTTCCGCCAATATCGGCGGCGGCTCCAACGTCATAAGTGCAGCGCACTGTGCAACCCGGCTTCGCCTTGTTATCGCTGACAACGGAAAGGTGAACAAGGCAGCACTTGAAAATGTAGACGGCGTAAAAGGTATGTTCGAATCCAATGGTCAGCTGCAGCTGATCATAGGAACAGGCACCGTCAACAAGGTCTACGACGAGTTCCTTTCGGTGACAGGCGTCTCCGCAGCATCCAAAGATGATGTGAAAAAAGCGGCAGCTTCCCAGATGCCTCTGTGGAAGAAAATCCTGAAGACACCAGGCGACGTATTCGTTCCGATTCTGCCGGCGATTGTGGCTTCTGGTCTGATGATGGGTCTTGTGGAAGCTCTCGCTAAGGCAATTCCCGCCTTTGCTGACAGCGGATGGTTCGGCTTCCTGGATATGGTGGCCAACACAGCTTTTGCGCTTCTTCCTGTACTGGTGGCGGTTTCAGCTGCCCGCGTTTTTGGAGGCAATATCTTCCTTGGCGCTGTTATCGGTATCATGATGGTCCATCCAGCTCTGATGAACGCCTGGACAGTGACGCCGACAAATCAGCCTGCTGTATGGGATCTGGGTATATTCAAAATCTCCCAGGTCGGCTATCAGGGACATGTAATTCCGGTAATCCTCGCTGTGCTTCTGATGAGTACGCTGGAGAAATGGCTGCATAAACATGTACCGGAGATGATCGATCTCTTCGTGACGCCTCTGGTGACTGTGCTCGTAACCGCCTTTGCCACATTCGTCGTGATTGGTCCCATTTTCTCTATTCTTGAAAACTGGGTGCTGAAAGGAGCGGAATGGCTGGTTACTTCCACCGGCGGTATCGGCGCTTTGCTTATGGGTGCTCTGTATCCGTGGACCGTAGTCATGGGTCTGCATCATATGTACAATGTTATTGAAGCCGGCATGCTGAGCGGCGCAGGCGGTTTGAATATCTGGATGCCTATCGCTTCAGCAGCCAACTTTGCGCAATTCGGAGCCTGCCTTGCGGTCGCCATGAAGTGCCGCGAAGCCAAGCTCAAGGCAGTGGCGCTGCCGTCATCGCTTTCTGCTTCCCTTGGTATAACCGAACCGGCGATCTTCGGTGTAAACTTCCGCTTCATGAAACCTTTTATTGCGGGTGTTTGCGGCGGCGCGGTAGGCGCTCTGTTCGGTTCACTGACGCATCTTGGCGCAACGACCTACGGCGTAACCGGAATCCCGGGTCTTCTTGCAATCAACAACGTTCCGGTGTATGTTGTTGAGCTTCTGATTTCCGCAGGTATCGCATTTGTGGTAACCACAGTGATCTGGAAAGAGGAAAAGCCGGAGCCGGTTCTCGCAGCTGCTCCTGTTTCAGAGACTCCGGCGGTTGAAGTGCCTGCAGCTTCCGTTATCCGCTGCTCAGCCGGTGATGTTCTGCAGCCGGTTAAAGGAAGTGTAATTGCAAGGGAAGATATTCCGGATGAAACATTCGCGTCTGGAGTGCTTGGCGACGGAGTTGGAATTCAGCCTTCGGATGAGCTGGTCGTGGCGCCCTTTGACGGTACAATTTCTTCTGTGGCGGAAAGCCAGCATGCAGTGGGCATTGAATCCAACGGTATGGAAATGCTGATCCATGTCGGCGTGGATACTGTAAACATGCAGGGCAATGGATTCACTTGTCTTGTGAAGGAAGGCGATGAAGTGAAGGCCGGTCAGCCGTTAATCCGATTTGACCGTGCAAAGATCAAAGCTGCCGGTTACAGCGATACCGTTGCGGTTCTGCTGACAAATTCCGATGATTTCGAAGATGTTGAGTGCGGACTGAAGTAATCAGAAACTGATCCGCTTTGTGCGGATGATATAAAAGAGGAGGAAATTTACATGAAGTCTTTTGAGTACACCATTACTGATCCTGTAGGAATCCACGCACGTCCGGCTGGCCTTCTTGTGAAGGAAATCAAGAAATATACATCGGCTGTCACAGTAGCCAAGGGCGAGAAGGAAGTCAACGCTCTTAAGCTGATGGCGCTCATGGGTATGGGCATTAAGCAGGGAGATACTGTAAAGGTCACGATCGATGGTGCTGATGAAGATACGGCAGCAGCTGCAATCGAAGAATTTTTCAAGGCTAATTTCTGATGAAAAAAAGCAAACGGCTGTCAATGAGGCAGCCGTTTGTTTTTTAAATGATTAAAAGGAGAAGGAAGAGATGATCCTTATTCAAGGCAAAGGCGTATCCAACGGTGTAGCAATAGGACCGCTGTATTACTATCAGAGAGCGAAAGCTTCGATTACCCGCTATGAGGTAACGGATGCTGAGGCGGAATGGGCCCGGTTCAAGGAAGCACAGGCGAAAGCGATTGAACAGCTGGGCGAACTGGCGGAAAAGGCCAGGGAGGAAGCGGGAGATGAGGCCGCTTTACTTTTTGAGACACATCAGATGATGGCTGAAGATTTGGAATATGAAGAAACGATTCAATCCGCAATCCAGGATATGAAGCTCAATGCGGAGGCAGCGGTAACGGACACAGCGGCACAGTTTGCTGAGATGTTCGCGTCCATGGAAGATGCGTATTTCCAGGCCAGGGCAGCCGACGTAAAGGATGTTTCTTCCAGAATTATCTCTGTGCTTACCGGTGTGGTTCAGGGCGGTATTAACTCCCCGGTTCCTGTGATTCTGGCAGCGGACGATCTGGCTCCAAGTGAAACTGTTCAGCTTGATAAGAGCAAAATTCTGGGATTTGTGACAGAAGGCGGATCCGGATCAAGCCATACGGCAATCCTCGCCAGAACGATGGGAATTCCCGCCATTATCGGCGTAGGTGACCAGCTGAAACCGGAATACGAAGGCAAGGAAGTCATTATCGACGGAAGTACCGGAAACGTGACGATCGATGCCGATGAAGACGCCAGGGCGCATCTGATTAAAAAGATGGAAGACCAGAAAAAGATGCGCGAAATGCTGGAGCAGCTAAAGGGACTGCCGAACAGGACTCTGGACGGACAGGAGATCCGTGTCTACTGCAACATCGGAGGCCCGGATGATGTGCCCGCAGTGCTCGGCAATGACGCAGGCGGAGTCGGCCTGTTCCGCAGTGAATTCCTGTATTTGAACTGTGACGATTATCCCTCAGAGGAAATCCAGTTTGAAGCATACAAGAAGGTTTTGTCTGATATAGGCGGCAAGGAAGTGGTGATCCGTACGCTGGATATCGGCGCAGACAAACAGATCGGCTACTTCAATCTCCCGGATGAAGAGAATCCCGCCCTGGGCAACCGTGCGCTTCGCATCTGCCTTAACCGGCCGGAAATCTTCCATACACAGCTTCGTGCGCTTTTCCGTGCGTCCGTTTTTGGCAAACTGGGCATCATGTTCCCCATGGTTACCAGCGTATGGGAAGTTAAGGAAGCAAAAAAGATGTGTGAACGGGTGAAGGAAGAACTGACGAAGGAAGGCATTCCGTTCAGTGAAGACATAGAAATCGGCATCATGATTGAAACGCCGGCTGCAGTGCTGATGAGTGACCGCCTTGCAAAGGAGGTGGATTTCTTCAGCTGCGGAACGAACGACCTGACGCAGTATACACTGGCCTGTGACAGGCAGAATGCTGATCTCGGACGTTTCTACAATCCGCATCATCCCGCTGTGCTTCGGGCATTAAAGATAGTCTGCGATAATGCCCATAAGAACGGCATCTGGGTTGGAATCTGCGGCGAACTAGGCGCTGATCTTGCGCTTACGGAAACATTTCTTTCCATCGGCATTGACGAGCTTTCCGTTTCGCCGCGCTCCGTACTGCCGCTCCGCCAGAAGATCCGTGAAACGGATGTATCCAAGGTGAAGGAGAAATTGCTTGCGGATCTGCTCAGCGATGATAATACTATCTGACGGCTGTCTGTATGTCACTGCAAAGATGGCGCGTTCAATGCTTCGGTAAGGTGCAGCATGTGGGGTTCCGCTATACAGCTGTATACCTGGCAAAGGAGATGTATCTGACCGGCTGGGTGAAAAACCTGCAGGATGGAAGCGTGGTGCTGGAAGCACAGGGCGGGACCGCGCAGCTGCGGAAGTTTTACATACGGCTGAAATGTCAGAACCATTTTCATATTGAAAAGAGTCTCATAAAGGTGATAGAGCCGCAGCCTTATGAAAGGGACTTCCGTGTGCAGCACAACTGACGAAATGAGATCCCGGTTAAGGGGAAAACAATCCGATGGATATGATTCCATCGGATTGTTTCATTACTACTGCGCCTCAGATGGGTTATAATCCATATTACGCGGTAAAATGGGAGAGGCGGATTATAAGTGATTGTATCCATAAAAGATGATTTTAGTCTGGCAGGAATTGCGGACAGCGGTCAGTGCTTCCGCTGGAAAAAAACAGACGGCGGATTATACAGGATCATAGCGGGAGAATACTGCCTGAACATTCAGCATCTGCAGGACGATCAATATGAAGTAGACTGCACAGAGGCAGACTTTGACGGCTACTGGCTGGATTATTTTGACCTTCGGGAGAATTACGGGAGAATCCGAGCTCGTATCGATCAGGAGCTGGATCCCTTTCTATCAGAGGCAATGGAACATGAGAAGGGCATCCGCATTTTAAAACAGGATCCCTGGGAAATGCTGATCACATTTATTATTTCCCAGAATAAGAATATCCCGGCAATCCACCGCTCGGTGGAACTTCTCGCCGAACGAAGCGGCCGGAAGTTTCTTGATTCAAAGGGGCAGGAGTATTATGGATTTCCGGATCCGGCTGCAGTAGCAGCGCTTTCCGATGAAGCGCTTTCAGATTGCAAGCTTGGATATCGATGCAAATATGTCAATGCAGCAGCGGAAGCGGTCATGAGCGGGAGTATCAATCTTGAACAACTGAAGGAAGCAGACGAAGAGACTGCGATTTCAGCTCTGACCGGTATGTTTGGAGTGGGAACCAAGGTAGCAAACTGCGTATCATTGTTCGGCCTCCATCACAAAAATGCATTTCCAATAGATGTATGGATGAAACGAATACTGTCGGAGCAGTATCCGGAGGGATATCCTTTCGATCAATATTCACCTTATAACGGAATTTATCAGCAGTATATGTTTGCCTGGTACCGGCACAGAGATGAGATGTAATCATAATTGTTTCTCACTAACAAGGGGGACTGGCAATGGAAAACGGACAACAATGGTTTAAGCAATAATGTTATTTACACACCTGTTTCAAATGTTGATAGGACCATAGGTGAAACCAGAACAGAAATAAAAAATTCTTCGGTTCAACTTTAATGCAATTTTAATCTGATGTTCCTTACCCTTTTATGTTAGGGGATTATAGTTACATCATCAAAACGAAATCCAAAACACAAAAGGATGTGGGGGAAAACAAGATGAAGAATTTATACAGAAGTGAAAACAATAAGGTGATATTCGGAGTTTGCGGAGGATTAGGAGAATACTTTGAAGTCGATCCGACACTGATCCGGCTTGGGGTTGTGCTGTTCTGCATGGCAGGAGGTTCCGGCCTTTTGGCCTATCTGATCGCAGCAATTGTGATGCCGAAACAGGTAATGATTGACGAAATAAACTCATGAAGTTAACGTTGAAGAAGCGACCGCACACGACGGTCATGTTTCAATAAGGTTCATACAGAATGGTTCGTGCGGCTGTAAGACAGCCATCATGAGGCGCTCCTTCGGGAGCGCTTTTTGTGTTTAGGAAGTTAATCAGTCCTTTCTAATGGCTGTACGTCTAAGTGGTTATGGGTATGGACATTATGATGAATTATGGGACGAAAGCACAAGGAATCTTAATTATGATTACATGAAAAAAGTCTTTGCTTCCAAGGGCTACCAGTTCATTCCTTCAATGAATGATATTGATGATGACATTTATATTGGAGAAGAAGGTGTAGCTCATGGTTATGAGTATATGGACAATTTAATCGCAAGTGGACAAATTCTGACCTTTATCGTCGAATGCCATATCACAAGTATCGACAGGATAAAGGATTCTGACCAGCAACATGATGCCGTTGCCGCATCTATGACATTCTTGTGACAAAACCGATGCTATACTCAGTTCATCAAGTAAAAACAAACACAAATTCACGGGAGGATACAATCATGACAGAAATGAACAAGATCAATGCAGAAGCACTTGAGAACGTAACCGGCGGAGTAAAAAGAATCGTGGACAACGATGCTGCCAGCTACGCAAATGTAAGAGAAAATCCGGGTCTTGGCAGCAAAGTAATGTTCAAGGTCCCTAATGGTGCGGATGTCTATACAACAGGCAGAAAGGTCACCAAGGACGGCTATGTCTGGTATGAGATCTTTTGCAATGAGCATCCGAATGGATGGATTGCAGGCAGCCTGATCGGTTACTGATACGCAAAGAGGTAAGGCACCTTCCGAAAGGAAGGCGCTTATTTATTGCAAAATCCTACTCAACCCGGAAATGCAATTACCGCTGCCGTCATTGCCTGGTCTCAGCGCCGAACGCTCACCATCCGCAGCTGCCTCTACAGGACTTTCTGCACATCATTCGTGAAATAGCAGTCTGCGGCATAAACAGGGTGGACATAACCGGCGGTGAGCCGTTTTTGCGCAGCGACTTTGAAGAGATCGTGAAAGAACTCTCCAGCTTTAACATCGATATCGGAACAGTGTTTACCAATGCCTCTCTGCTGACAGAGGATGTTTTGCAGATGCTGAAGAAGTATCATCAGTATCCCGCGTTCCAGCTGAGTTTTGATGGTCTGGGCCATCATGACTGGCTGCGCGGCGTGGAGGGAGCTGAGCTTGAGGCGGATAAAGCCTTCCGGCTTCTGCAAAAGCATGAATTACAGCCAAACATGGAAAAAAGTAAAGCAGGGGTGACAAATGGGACGGTTCTTTTGTCCTGAATGATATGCTCAAAATGGAGCAGCGCTCAACAATATAGCCTTTGTTAAGTTTCTCATACGTATCTTCAATTAAGCGATTCCTTCAGGGTCTCCTGTGATATACAATAATCACAGGAGACCTTTACTGTGGCAAGAAGATTCACCATCTGCTGTGATAATAGAACCACAGGGAGATTGCCGTTGAGACGCACCAGCCGATCGGCCAGGCACTCCAGATCCCGGTGGCCCCCAGGGCCGTACGGGAAAGGATCATCGCCAGCACAACGCGAAGGATAAGATCGGTAAAGGTGCCGGCCATAAAAGCAGCCATGCGGGCCGTGCCGCGCAGGATCGCATCGGAAACCAGCTTCGCGGACACCACACAATAAAATGGTGCGATGATCCGAAGAAGCGTAGCGCCCGTTAGCATGCTTTCACCGCCGCGCTCGTTAATAAAAAGAAGAAGCATACGGCCGCCGCCGAAAAAATAAAGGAACGTCAGCGGAAGCGCCAGAATCCAGACCATACGAAGGCCCGCCCGAAAGCCTTCGCGTATTCGATCCGGCTTATTTGCGCCAAGATTCTGGGCGGCATAATTTGAAATACCGTTCGCCAGCGTCGTAAAGGACGTAATCACCAGGTTATTAAGCTTGATGGCGGCGGAATAGCCCGCCATCACTGACGGTCCGAACCCGTTAATTACCCCTTGAAGGATAATATTCCCCAAGGATATAAAGCTCTGCTGCAGAATGCTCGGGATTGCGATCTTAGCAAAACGAACGCATATTTCCCGCGAAAAAAAGGCCGGTCTGCCGTCAGATGGAACCATACGCAGCCTTCGCAGAACAAAAAATATCGCCAGCACGCAGCTGATGCACTGACAGATAAAGGTGGCCCATGCCACGCCCGCAACCCCCATCCGAAAACCGGCCACAAACCAGATATCCATCAGGATGTTCGCACTCGAGGATGCCGCCAGAAACCAGAACGGCGTCTTCGAATCACCCAGCGCGGAAAAGATTCCCGTAGCGATATTATAGAAAAACACAAAAGGTAGTCCCCATACGTAAATCGTAAGATATAGCCTTGAGTCGGCAAACAGAACCTCCGGCGTGCGGATCAATACAAGCAGCCGTCCGCCAAATGTAATCCCAACGAACATAAGCCCGACGCAAACCACGCCGCTCGCGATCATCGCCGTGCTGACGGCTGTTTTCATTTTTACATAATGCTTCGCGCCGAAATACATGGAAACAATCACAGAGCAGCCGATGTTGCACCCAAAAGCAAAGGCTATAAAAATGAGCGTAATCTCGTAACTGTTACCGACGGCGGCAAGAGCATTTTCACCGATAAACTTGCCGGCGACGAGGCTGTCTGCGATGTTGTAGAGCTGCTGAAAAATGATGCTGGCAAAAAGCGGTAGGCAAAACTGCCATAGAATGGTTCCTGGATTTCCCTGTGTGAGGTCCTTATTCAAGCTGTCATCTCCTTTGGTCCGCGCCGGGGCCATGCCATTGCCGTACGGCGCCTGAGCCACACAGGATTATAGCACAGTTTATTCAATTGAAAAGGCCCATTATCTACGGGTGGTGGGTTTCTTTTTATGGAAAAAATGGATGAATTATGGTAGGGTGGGATATGCGGCATAACAGGATATCTGCTCTATTGTTGTAAAAATCAGCCAGTATAATCTGATAACGCTGAAGTCCTGCAATTCCAAAAAGGAGCGTAAAACATGAGAAACTATCATCGAATGCTCTGCGTCTTTCTGATTCTTGCACTCAGTCTGGATTACGGCGGTCTCTCAAATGACGATTGAGACCGTGAGCGATCCGATTGTTGAGCGTCTGAACGAGTTCGCAGCCATGGTCAGAGAAGGACTCCGGAACGAAGGTGCGGGAGAGCACGGTAAAGCAGAGATTGTATGCACGTTCTCATCGCGGAACAATCAGTGTATCGGGAAGCGATGTCCGTTCAGTCCGGTACATCACAGACGATAAGCACGTGAGAAGAACGTAACCGCAGCAAAGATAAACACAAAAGAATTCAACAAAGCCTCAAAGGCTAACTTCCTCTGAGGCTTTTATTATGCCGGTAAATAGAGGTCAAAAGACCGGCAGGGCGGCTATCGTAACCAATTCTCAAATAATCAATCAGTCAACATAAACTTCATAGGAATAAGTTTGACAATAGTAAAAAGAAGTGACAGAGGAAGGGACAATATCTACCCGTGGCTGATCAGCCGCCGCTTTCTGGAAGACATTACGGAAACGGAATACGTGGATGACGATATTCGCCTTCCTTTATACGAAGCTCTGGAATCCGGTCAGATCCAGTTTGATGGTTATTCTGCTTACTGCAAGGAGAGAATACTATCAGTTCTGAATGAACATCCAAAACTGAAAACCATCCTTCTCGACCTGCTGAGCTC
>CADBRO010000075.1 GCA_902797075.1 uncultured Lachnospiraceae bacterium | reverse complement strand
GATGAGGAAGTGGGATATTTCGGGAATCTCGGCTTCGTGCCGGAAGACCGTCTCGGCATGGGCCTCGTCGCGTCCATGGGGATGACCGACAACGTGCTCCTTAGAACCTATAAAAAAACAAAAGGTGTCTTCGCTGACCGGAACACGCCAAGGGAAATGGCCAACCAGCTGATCAGAAGTCTTGACATTAAGACGCCGGGATCCGAGCATCCCGTCCGGAGACTTTCCGGAGGCAATGTACAGAAGGTGCTCCTCGGAAGAGAAATCCTGGTAAATCCTTCTCTTCTTGTCGTCGCGTATCCGACCCGGGGTCTCGATATTATGTCCTCTTTCAAGGTCTACGATCTGGTCAATGAACAGAAAGAAAAAGGCGTGGCTGTTCTCTATGTCGGTGAAGACCTCGACGTCCTCATGGAGCTTTGCGACAGAATCCTGATACTTTGCGGAGGAAAGGTCAGCGGGATTGTCGACGCGAGAAAGGTTACGAAAAATGAGATCGGCCTCTATATGATACAGGTTGGAGGCAGCGAAGGCGGGGAGGTGAAGGCATGAGATCCAAAGATCATACGATCAGGGAACCGCTGTTCCGCATGGTCGAAAGAGACGACATGACGAAGGGCCGGATTGCGAGGGTGCGGACGATTTCGATTCTGCTCGCGGTCATTGCCGGATCGCTCCTTTTTGTAATCCTCGGTAAAAATCCGCTGAAGGCGTATGCGGATATGTTTTACGGAGCCTTCGGCACGGCAGTCCTTTCGCAGGAAACCATCAAGAAGACCGTTCCGCTTCTTCTTACGGCAATCGGCATATCTTATGCCTTCCGCATGCGTTTCTGGAATATCGGCGGCGAAGGCCAGATCCTCATGGGGGCGATCGGAGCCTCCTACTGGGGCTTCTTCTATGCCGGCAGAATTCCGAAAATCCCGCTGCTTGCAATTATGATCCTGACCGCGATGGTGCTCGGCGGCCTCTATGGTCTTCTGCCGGCTCTCTTCAAGGCAAAATGGGGAACAAACGAAACGCTGTTTACACTGATGCTGAATTATATCGCGCTCTATGTGATCGTGTATCTGGAAAACGGTCCGTGGAAGAAAAAGGGATCTTCATTTCCGCGAATGCCGATGATTGACCGGAAACTGTTTCTTTCGACCGTGTTCGGTGTGCACTGGGGCTGGATTGTCGCTATCTGCCTGGTCATCTTTACCTGGATTTTCTTCTCGAGGACCAAGAGCGGATATGAGATCTCGGTTGTAGGCGAAAGCAATAATACGGCAAGATACGCAGGTATCAATGTCGGCAGGGTATTCCGGAGGACCATGTTCTTAAGCGGCGCTATTATCGGTCTTGTCGGCTTTTTCCAGGTCGCGGGAGCTGATCACACGCTGACTGAGAACACGACGGGAGGCGTCGGTTTTACCGCGATTACAGTGGCCTGGCTCGCGCATATGAATCCCTTCGGAATGGGAATCGTAGCTCTTGCGATCGCTGTTCTCGAGAGAGGCTGCAGCCAGATCGAGACGACGATGAAGGTGCCGGCGTCGGTTGCCGACATTCTGATCGGGATCATTTTGTTTTTCATGCTCGGGTGTGAATTCTTTGTCAGGTATCGTCTGATTATCTGCGGCAGAGGAAAGGAGGCGAAAGTATGAACGTAATCATAAAGCTTCTGATCGCTGCGGTCATCGCAGGAACGCCGCTTCTTCTCGGCGCGCTGGGAGAGATCATGACGGAACGCTCGGGCAATATCAACCTCGGCGTCGAGGGCGAGATGTACATGGGCGCGGTGGCCGCGGTCGCGGCCGGGTTTTTCTATAACAGCGCCGGAGGAACGAACGGGATCACCGCGGTGCTGCTCTCGGGCCTTTTTGCGTTTCTGTTCGGAGCGCTCGGGGCTCTGATTTACGCCTTCCTCGTAATTACGATGAGGGCGAACCAGAATGTGACGGGACTTATCCTCACCATTTTCGGTACGGGTTTCGGAAATTTCATCGGCGCCCTTATACCGGTCCGCACGGGAAAGACGCTGGTTGTCAGCGATACAACCAAGGCAATGTACAACAATGTGGGACCGTTCAACTGGATGGTTTATATGTCCGTTCTTCTGGCGCTGTTTCTCGGATACTTCCTCTACTTCACGAGACCGGGGCTTTCGCTCCGTGCTGTTGGAGAAAATCCCGCGACGGCAGATCAGGCAGGTATTAACGTAACGAAGCATAAGTATCTGGCAACGGTGCTCGGCGGAGGAATCTGCGGAATCGGCGGCATGTACATCAGCATGGTCAGCCAGAACGGAAACTGGGTCGATAACTGTGTCGGCGGGTACGGCTGGCTCGCAGTCGCACTTGTTATCTTTGCTTCCTGGAATCCCTTCAGAGCAATCTGGGTATCTCTGGTTTTCGGAGGCCTTAAGATCATGAGGCTTTACGTGAGGCTGCCGATTCCCTCCCAGTTCTACGATATGGCGCCGTTTATCGTAACTATCGTGGTTCTTGTCATTACGAGTATGAGCGGTTCCAAAGAGAAATCGCAGCCGAAAAGCTGCGGTCAGAACTATTTTCGCGAAGAGCGATAAGAGTCTGATTTATCCCTCCGGCGGTTTTCCGTATGCTGTTTTGACTGAGTATTTATCACTGCATAACTGCAATGTACTAAAAAAAGTACAATTTGACGCGGTTTTATTGGGGTAAAAATATTGTGCGGGATGAATGCGGGTGCTAAAATACATGACGGATTATTTGAGAAATCGCGAAGGAGGTATTGCCATGTCATACGTTGATGAAGTACTCGAGTCTGTAAAACAGAAGAACGCTCACGAGCCGGAATTTATTCAGGCTGTCACTGAGGTTCTTGAGTCTATCAGAGTAGTAGTTGACGCCAACGAGGAGAAGTACAGAAAGGTTGCCCTGCTCGAAAGACTTGTTGAGCCGGACCGCATTATTTCGTTCCGCGTACCGTGGACGGATGACAATGGACAGGTTCATGTTCAGAGAGGTTACCGCGTTCAGTTCAATAACGCGATCGGACCGTACAAGGGAGGTCTCCGCTTCCATCCGTCGGTCTATCAGGGTATCCTGAAGTTCCTCGGTTTCGAACAGATTTTCAAAAATGCTCTTACAACTCTTCCGATCGGCGGAGGTAAGGGCGGATCGGATTTCGATCCCCACGGAAAATCCGACGAAGAAGTTATGAGATTCTGCCAGGCTTTCATGACAGAGCTTTACAAGTATGTCGGAGCTGACATCGACGTTCCTGCCGGTGATATCGGCGTCGGCGGCCGCGAGGTAGGATACCTCTTCGGACAGTATAAGAGAATTACTACTTCTTATGAAGGAATGCTTACAGGCAAGGGCCTGACCTTCGGCGGTTCCCTGGTTCGTACGCAGGCTACAGGCTACGGCCTTCTGTATCACACAGAGGAAATCCTGAAGCTGAACGGACAGAAGCTTGACGGAAGCATCTGCGTCATGTCCGGAGCCGGAAACGTCGCTACGTACGCGATTGAGAAGGCACAGCAGCTCGGCGCCAAGTGCGTAACCTGCTCCGATTCAACAGGCTGGATCTATGATCCGGACGGAAACGACGTCGCGCTCCTTCGTGAAGTAAAGGAAGTGAAGCGTGCGCGCCTTACGGAGTATAAGGCGGCTCGTCCGAATGCCGAGTATCATGAAGGCAAGGGCGTCTGGACGGTGAAATGCGACTATGCATTCCCGTGCGCTACACAGAACGAGCTTGACAAGGCGGACGCTGAGGCACTCGTAGCGAACGGATGCAAGGGCGTATTTGAAGGCGCGAATATGCCGACAACGCTTGAAGCGACGAAATATATTCAGGACAGCGGACTTCTTTTCACACCCGGCAAGGCTTCGAACGCGGGCGGCGTTGCGACATCGGCTCTCGAGATGTCCCAGAATTCCGAAAGACTTTCCTGGTCAGCGGAAGAAGTTGATTCCAAGCTGAAGAGCATTATGTACGGTATCGCGGACGCGATCTCCGACGCGGCGGAACGCTATGGAATGAAGGGCAACTATGTTGCCGGCGCAAATATTGCCGGTTTCGAGAAGGTCGCTGAGGCGATGATTGCCCAGGGCGTCTATTGATTGCATCACACTGAGAGATCATACAGACATGCACCGGATTCCGGTGCATGTTTTTTTTCTCAAAAAATAATCCGAAAAAAAGGAAATTCCTTTTTTACGGGGAATAACTGGATAGACGATATTTCCCAAGGAGATAAAAATGCTGATCAGGGAAGAGCTTGAGCAGAGTGAAGAACATGTTCTGAGTAAATATGCGATGTGCGCATCCCGCTCGCAGGGAAGAAAAAATCCCGAGGAGGAGTGCGACATCAGAACCTGCTATATGCGGGACCGGGACAGAATCGTTCATTCAAAAGCGTTCCGGAGGCTGAAGGACAAAACGCAGGTTTTTCTATCTCCCCAGGGAGACCATTACCGGACGAGAATGATGCATACGCTGGAGGTGTCCCAGACGGCGCGCACTGCGGCGAGATGCTTAAGACTCAATGAAGATCTCGTGGAAGCAATTGCGCTCGGACACGACCTTGGCCACACACCCTTCGGTCATGCCGGCGAGCGGGCGTTAGACGAGGTTTGTCCGTCCGGGTTCCGCCACTACGAGCAAAGCGTCCGGGTTGCGGAGAGACTGGAGAAGGGCGGCCGCGGTCTTAATCTCACGGCGGAGGTGATCGACGGCATGCTCAATCACGGGACATCCCGTCATCCCTCGACCCTCGAGGGACAGGTAGTGCGTCTCTGCGACAAGATCTCCTATATCCATCACGATATGGATGACGCAGAGCGCGCGGGAATATTGAAGGAGAGCGATATTCCCGCGCATTTAAGGGAGCTGCTCGGCAGGTCGACGCGTGAGCGGCTGAACACATTTATTCACGATATTGTGTCTACGTCCATGGACCAGCCTGAGATACGGATGTCTTCCGAGATCAGCAGCGCTCTTTACGAGCTCCGGCAGTTTCTTTTCGAGAATCTCTATTCAAACCCGGACGCAAAAAGCGAGGAGATAAAGGCCGTTTCCATGCTGAAGCAGCTTTACGAATACTATGTGGAGCATCCAGATATGATGCCCGGCGAGTACTGCCGCATGATCCGCGAGGAGGGAGAGGAGACGGAAAGGGTTGTCTGCGACTATATCTCCGGCATGACAGACCAGTATTCCAAATTGAAATTCGGAGATATCTATATTCCGAAATCCTGGAGTAAATATTAATGAGATATTCAGATGATCTCATCCGGGATGTGATATCACGGAATAACATCGTCGATATTATCGGAGCGGAGGTCAGACTCAGAAAGTCAGGCGGAAGCTATACGGGCCTGTGCCCGTTTCATAATGAGAAGACGCCCTCGTTCAACGTAAGTGAAACCAGACAGATGTATTACTGTTTCGGCTGTCACGCGGGGGGAAACGTGATCACGTTTCTGATGACATATTACAATTACACTTTTCTGGAAGCCCTGAAGTATCTCGCCGATCGGGCAGGAATCGAGCTTCCTGAGGAGAAGCTGAGCGAGGAGCAGCAAGCGGAATCGAGACACAGATCCGCACTGTACGCCGCACTCAAGGAGGCAGCGGTATTTTATCACTACCGCCTCAGATCTGAAGCCGGTAAAACCGGTCTCCGCTATCTGAGGGAGAGGGGGCTCACCGATGAGACGATCCGGCATTTCGGCCTCGGATACGCAGACCGGTTCGGAAATTCCCTCTACCGGCATCTGAAGGAGAAGAACTTCAGTGATCAGATCCTGAAGGATACAGGGCTTTTCCGCTTCGAAGAAAAAAGCGGAGTAAGCGACCGGTTCTGGAACCGGGTGATCTTTCCCATCCTCGACGAGAGGGGAAGGGTGATTGGCTTCGGGGGACGGGTCATGGGCGATGGAAAGCCAAAGTACCTGAATTCGCCGGAAGGAATCCTGTTCAATAAGAGGAAGCACCTGTATGCGCTGAATTTTGCCAGAACGGCAAGAGACGGATATATGATCCTGTGCGAGGGCTACATGGATGTGATATCCATGCATCAGGCAGGCTTTACGAATGCAGTCGCTTCCCTCGGGACAGCCCTTACCGAAGAGCAGTGCCGCCTGCTGAGACGATTTACGGATGAAGCCGCGCTTCTTTATGACAGCGACGAGGCGGGACGCATGGCTGCACAAAGAGCGATTCCCCTGCTTAAGGACGCCGGCATTTCAGCGCGGGTTGTCGAACTCTCTCCCAGCAAGGATCCGGATGAATTTCTGAAAACCTCCGGAGCGGAGGAGCTTCGGAACCGGATCAGCGGTGCCGACGACGCATTTTTGTTCGAGATTTACCGGCTGAAGGAACAGTACCGCCGGAGCGAGCCCGCGGAATGGACGAAGTTCCAGCATGAAACCGCTGTAAAGCTCGCAGGCATCGGCGACGAGCTCGAGCGGATGAATTACCTGGAAGCGGTCTGCGGAAGATTTGACCTCCCGCTTGACGCGATGAAGAGACTTGTGGCAAAGCAGGCGGCGTCCGGCACGCCGGCGGAGCGCTACCGGAAACCGGAAAAACCGCGGAACGGCGCAGCCGGTGAAGACGAGGACGTCATACGGACCGAGAAGCTGATGCTCGCGTATCTTTCCTCCTATCCGGAAGCATACCGCGCCACAAAGGACATGATCGGACCTGACGATTTCAGTGATCCTCTGATGAAACGGGCTGCGGAAGTTCTCTATCAGCAGCTTGCGGACGGGAACGTCGACGAAGCGGCTCTTGTGGCGTCCTTTACGGATGCGGAGGAAGAGCGCAGGGCAGCGGAGGTATTTCACACGCATATCCCGGTGAAGAGCGCAGCGGAGCTTGACCGGGCATTTACGGATACGGTTCTGAAGATGCTGAAGGCAGCAGGGGAACTCGATCTTCGGAAAGCAGCCAATGGAGATGCGGACGGTCTTAACCGTTACATCGCAAAGAAAAAGCTTTCCGAGACGATCGCCCGGGGAACGCCTCTTCATCTTACTTATAAGGAACACCAATTATAAAGAAATGGAGCAGCACATGGAAAAGGAAATGGCAGTTTTTTCTGAACGGCTCAGCAGTCTTGTTCAGACAGCAAAAAAGAACAGAAGCACGCTCACCTACGATGAAATTGAAAACTATTTCAAGGACATCACTCTCAAGGAAAATGATATCGAGAAGATTATGGATTTCCTCGAGACGAACGGGATCGACGTGCTGAAAACCGGAGACCAGCAGGACGAGGACGATATTCTCCTCATTTCCGACGAGGACGATACGGGCGAGGACGATCAGGAAATCGATCTTATGAACATCGATCTTTCTGTCCCCGAAGGCGTATCCCTTGAGGATCCGGTCAGAATGTATCTGAAAGAGATCGGCAAGGTTCCGCTGCTCACCGCCGATGAAGAGGTTGAACTTTCAAAGCAGATGGAGGAAGGCGGCGAGGCCGGCAAACAGGCGAGACAGCGGCTTGCGGAGGCCAATCTGAGACTAGTGGTTTCCATCGCAAAGCGCTATGTCGGACGCGGCATGCTTTTCCTTGATCTGATTCAGGAAGGCAACCTCGGACTGATCAAAGCGGTTGAGAAATTCGATTACCGAAAAGGCTATAAGTTCTCAACTTATGCGACCTGGTGGATACGCCAGGCAATTACGCGCGCGATCGCGGATCAGGCACGGACGATCCGGATCCCCGTGCATATGGTGGAAACCATCAATAAGCTGGTGCGTGTAAGCCGCCAGCTCCTACAGAAACTCGGCCGTGAACCAAGCCCCGAAGAGATCGCAGAGGAGATGGATATTTCTGTAGATCGCGTACGTGAG
>CADBRO010000074.1 GCA_902797075.1 uncultured Lachnospiraceae bacterium | reverse complement strand
TCGGAGAGACTATGAATAACGAAACCGCGATCAGCATATCGCATCTTACCAAGACATATAAGCTCTACAACAAGCCTTCCGACCGACTTCGGGAGGCTCTCGGTTTTTCAAAAAGAAAACGCTACACCGAGATTCACGCCCTTGATGACGTCAGCTTCAGCGTCCGCAGAGGAGAGACGGTGGGCATCATCGGGACGAACGGCTCCGGAAAGTCTACGATTCTCAAGATTATTACCGGCGTCCTGCACGAAACCTCCGGCGAGGTCAGGGTGAACGGGAGAATTTCCGCGCTCCTTGAGCTCGGTGCCGGCTTCAACATGGAGTATACCGGTATTGAAAATGTCTACCTGAACGGTACGATGATCGGCTTCTCCAAGGAGGAGATCGATGAGAGGCTCGAAAGCATTCTTGAATTCGCGGATATAGGCGATTTTGTCTATCAGCCGGTCAAGACCTATTCGAGCGGTATGTTCGTAAGGCTTGCCTTCGCGGTAGCCATCAACATCGATCCGGAGATCCTGATCGTGGACGAGGCACTCTCGGTGGGGGATGTGTTCTTTCAGGCGAAGTGCTATCACAAGTTTGAGGAATTCCGGAATCAGGGAAAAACCATTCTATTTGTGAGCCATGACCTGAGCAGCATATCCAAGTACTGCGACCGCGTCATCCTGCTGAATAAAGGCGTAAAGGCGGCCGAGGGGTCGCCGAAGACGGTCGTCGACCTCTACAAAAAGCTCCTGGTGGGACTCGGGGATGAAGAGGAGGAAGACGGCGGCAGCGGGGATGTATCTGCGGATGAGGAAGGCACTCCGGCGGAAAGCGGACTTACAGGCGTATTGCCGATGAATCCTGATACGCTTGAGTACGGAGAAGGGCAGGCCAGAATTTACAAAGTGGAAACTGCCGACAGCGAAGGACGGGTGACGAACGTCCTTGAAAAAGGCGCACTGTTTTACATACGGATGTATGTGGAATTCTTAAGCGACGTGGAGAGCCCGATTTTCGCCTATACGATCAAAAATCTGCAGGGAACCGAGATCACAGGGACGAACACGCTGTTTGAGAAGGTGCCGGTGGAGTCCGCAAAAGCGGGAGACAGGATCCGGATTGAATTCACACAGAGACTGACGCTGCAGGGAGGGGATTATCTGCTGTCGCTGGGATGCACGGGATATCACAGGGGGGACTTCAGGGTCTTCCACAGGCTTTATGACGTTCTGTCCATCACCTGCATTTCGCAGAAGAACACCGTCGGCTTCTATGATATGGAATCGGAGATAAGTGTCAGTCCGGTAAAGCGGGCGGACGGGGAGATTGATGCATGAATGAGCGCATAGGAAATGTACTGCTTGACGACAGGGACTACCCGGGATCGGACCTTTATTCGGACGGGGCGGTGGAGGACGAGCTTCTCCGGATTGCCATGGAGTCCGAACCGGAGGATTTCGACCGCGTGGTTTCAGCCGAGAAGTCCTGGCCCGTGATGTACCATTTTTCTTCCGTCAGGCAGAATATTCTCAGCTGGTATCCGGTGAAAAAGACGGACCGTGTGCTGGAAATCGGTTCCGGGTGCGGTGCGGTTACAGGAATTCTAGCGGAAATGGCGGGATCTGTCACCTGCGTGGAGCTTTCGAAAAAAAGAAGCCTCGTCAATGCGTGGAGGAACCGGAAGCGCGGCAACATCGAGATCCGGCTCGGAAATTTTCAGGACGTCGAAAAGCATCTTGACGGCGGGTATGATCTGATCACACTGATCGGCGTGTTCGAGTACGCGAGCGGATATATCGGATCGGACAGACCGTATCCCGATTTTCTTAAGATTATAGGAAAACACCTGAAAAAAGGCGGAAAGATCCTGATGGCGATCGAGAACCGCCTGGGGATGAAGTATTTTGCGGGATGCTCGGAGGATCATACCGGACGCTATTTCGACGGAATCGAGGGCTACCCGGGAAGCAGACGGGCCAGAACATTTTCAAAAGCCGGCCTGATCCGGATTTTTGAGGAGGCGGGCTTCTTGGGCTACCGGTTCCGGTATCCTTACCCGGATTATAAATTTCCCATGTCGATTTATTCCGACGACTGCCTGCCGCGGGCAGGGGAGCTTCGGACAAATATGGTCAATTACGACCGGAAGCGCATGGTTCTTTTCGACGAAGCGAAGGCCTATGACGAGCTGGAGGACGTTGAATATCCCGTATTCGCGAATTCCTTTTTCGTTGAACTTGCCAGGGAGCCCTTCGAAAAAAGCGGAAGCGACTATGTGAAGTTTTCAAATGACAGAAGCGCGGAAAACGCAATCAGAACCGATATCGTAAGCGCAGGCAGAGGTCCGGTGGTGAAGAGGGCTCTTGGCCCAAAGGCTTCGGCCCACATCGAAAGGACGGCTTCCGCGTACGAAGCGCTCCGGGAGGTATTCGAAGGGACGAGATTTTCCCCCAACCGCTGCGTCTTAAAGGAAGGGGCGGCCGAGTTCGAATTCCTAACCGGCAGGACGCTTGAAGAGGCAGCGGACCTTCTCATGGAAGATCAGCAGGCGCTTTCGGACTTTTTCGGGAGCTTTTTTGCCGAGCTTGACAAGTCCGCAAACTCCTCTTTTAAGGCCGGGGACGCATTCCGGAAGGTGTTCGGGGATGAATTTCCGAAGGAGGGGTGCCCGGCGCCGTCCGTCTCCGACGTTGATCTCGTGCTCAATAATATCATCGTATCAGGAGATATATGGAACGTCATCGATTACGAGTGGACATTTCCGTTTGAGGTTCCGGTCTCCTATATCAAATGGCGGGTGATTCATTACTATCTCCGGGGGAATTCCAAGCGCAGGAGCCTCGACGAGGCCGTGCTCCTTGAAAAAGCCGGCATCTCTCCTTTGGATGCGGCATGCTTTTCCAGGATGGAAAAACATTTTCAGGAATCGATATCCGAAGGAGCGGAGCCGCTCTGGAAGCTTTATCCATATATATCGCCCGGCATCGAGTCGGGCGGCAGAGCGGGAAGCGGGAGCAGTGCCGAAGCCTGCATCTATTTCGACCGCGGCCGGGGATTTTCCGAAGACGACTCGCTGAGGCTTAAGGCCGATGAGAACGGATTCGTTCATGCGAAAATCGACGCCTTCAATCTCCGGGCAGTCCGGATTGATCCCGCGGAAACGGCGTCCGCGGCAGAACTGGGACCGGTGTACGCAGGCAGCGTTCTGCTCGATCCGGAAACATTTCTTACGAACGGATTTACGGCCGATCACAGGCGGTACCTGTTTACGAAAGAAGATCCGCAGATCGTGATCACTTCTCTGCCTGAAGGCGCAGGGGATATCTCCTTCAGTTTCCGGGTTGACACGGATCCGGAAGAGCTGTATCTGCAGACAGGACGGGTTCTCGACCAGAAGGACGAAGAGATCCGGTACCTGCGGGAACGTCTGGCCGCGTCCGACGAGACCCTTTCCAATGTGCTTCATGCGGTTGACGCCGTGAAAGAGACTAAGGCCGTCAGGCTTTACCGGAAAACCCGCGAAAAACTCGGAAAGAGCGATCCCTTCGCGCCTGTAAGACCGGAACTCAAAAATCATGAGGAAGTTCATCTTACGCTTGACAGGAGAGCGTACCAGCCGGAAGGAATTCACCTTATGGGCTGGTTCTATGATCCCGGATACAGAGGGGAGCGCATCTCCGTCTCAAATGCCGCAGGGGAGGACCTGGACGTCCGGGTAAGCCGGGAGATCCGCAGCGACGTCAATGCGGCTCTTGGCATTACGGACGGAAGAAAAGCAGGATTCCATATCCTGATACCGTATGAGAAACTTGAAAGTCTGCCGCTCAGTCTCCGCGCGGAGAATCCGCGGGGAGTTCTTCGGCTGCCGCTTGATATTGAGACAGACAGGAAAAAGCGGAAAGAAAAAAGAAGAGAAGCCCTTGCGGGAAAGTCAAAGTACCTGCTTCCGGTGTCCCGTGAATATGACGAGTGGACGCTGGACAGGAGCATCGCGGACGAAAGTAAGAGCATCCGGGTGGAGGCTCCTTTTGGGGACGACGGACTTCTGCTAAGCGTGGTGATTCCCCTCTACAGAACTCCGGAGCGCTATCTTGCCGAGCTTGCGGATTCCCTCGCAGCACAGACCTACCGCAATTTTGAGGTGTGCTTCGCGGACGGAAGTCCCGACGACCGCCTGGGGAGCTTTCTTGCAGAACGTTATCCGGAGGAAAACAGGTTCCGCTACAGTCATCTGGACCGGAATGCGGGGATAGCGGGAAATACGAATGAGGCCGTCCGGATGGCAAAAGGAGACGTCATCGTGCTCTGCGATCACGACGACGTTCTTGACGCGGACGCTCTTTACGCGGTTTACGCCGCGATCCGTGACGGCGCAGATATCGTCTACACGGATGAAGATAAACTGACGGCGTCCGGCGGTTTTCTCTTCGGACCGAATTTTAAGCCGGACTTCAGCCCGGATCTTTTGAGAAGCAGCAATTATATCTGCCATCTCTTTGCGGTAAGACGGGAAACGGCGGAGGCTGCCGGTCCCCTGAGGAGCGGATTTGACGGAGCGCAGGACTATGATTTTATTCTGCGCTGCACCGAAAATGCCGGAAAAATCTGCCATGTTCCGAAGGCGCTTTATCACTGGAGGGCGCACCCCGATTCGACTGCCGGGAATCCGGAGAGCAAGGAGTACGCGTGGGAGAACGGAAGAAGAGCGATCGAAGAACACCTTGCGCGCGTCGGTCTTAAGGGGCAGGTGACCTCGACGGAGCATCCGGGACATTACCGGGTGCGCTACGAGGTGTGCGGCAATCCGAAGGTAAGCATCCTGATTCCAAACAGGGACCAGGCGGACACTCTCCGGAACTGTATCCGGTCGATTACGGAAAAAACAACCTGGAAGAATCTGGAGATTCTGATTCTTGAGAACGGGAGCACAGAGCAGGAGACCTTCCGGCTTTATGAGAAGCTTGCCGGATCGGATCCGCGGATCCGCGTGCTCACCTATGAACAGCCGTTTAATTACGCGGCGGTCAATAACTGGGGCGCAAAAAGGGCGGAGGGGGATTATCTCCTCTTCCTCAATAACGACACGGAAGTGGTGAGCCCCGGGTGGATCGAGGAGCTTCTCGGTCTGTGCCAGAGAAACGACACGGGCTGCGTCGGGGCGTATCTGGAATATCCGGATCACACGATCCAGCATACAGGCGTGATCGTCGGTATGGGAGGAGCTGCCGGCCACATGTTCGGAGGCATGGACGTCCGGGATTATCCGGGCGGAGGCAGATGCTTCGAGATCCAGAACCTGAGCGCAGTCACCGGCGCCTGCATGATGACGAAGGCGGAGCTTTTCAAATCTCTTAGAGGTTTTGATGAAAGCTTCGCGATAGCGTATAATGATATCGATTACTGTCTGAAGGTCAGGGAAAAGGGGCTTCTGGTTTCCATCAACGTCTACGCCGCGCTGATTCACTACGAGTCAAAAAGCAGGGGCAGCGACGCAAAGGAGAGCAGTCCGGAAAATCACGCCCGGCTTCAGAAGGAGGCGGGACTCCTCCGGGAAAAATGGCCGGACTATTTTGTAAACGGAGATCCCTATTACAATCCGAATCTTTCGCTTTCAAAACCGGATTTCTCCCTGGCGGAGATCTGATCCGGAATTTCGGGAGAATATGATATATGACTTTGAACCATGGTTTTCTTGTGAAAAATGACCGGTTTCTTCTGACGGACAACAGCCGGTACCGCATAACGGGGTGGCTTAAAAGCGGAGCGTCGCTCCGCGTCATGCTCGACGGCGCGGAAATTCCCCATGAGGAAACCACTCTTGCGGATTATCAGGACGAGCGTTACGGAGGAACCGAGACGAAGCTCGAGATTGCGCTTACCCGGGATCTTTCGTCCTTCCGCCGCCTTCGTGTTCTCGCGGACACAGATGAAGGGGAGACGGGAAGGGTGTGCTTTGCCATTTCCTCGGAAGCGCTGAAAGAGAAACAGCGCGGCATCCGGTATTTCATCGATGATTTTTCGGTGCTCCGGGAAGAGGGCCTTGTGAGAATCCAGGGATGGGCAACGGGTACGGAAAAAGTCGAAGTGGAGGCCTGCGGCCGGGACGGCGCAAAGCTTGTTCCGGAAGCAGAGCGCTATAAGCGCTTTGATACG
>CADBRO010000073.1 GCA_902797075.1 uncultured Lachnospiraceae bacterium | reverse complement strand
GTAAGCGCCTTCTCTCCGCCCGAAAGCTGCATCATGTTCTGGAGCTTCTTTCCCGGCGGATGAGCGATGATGCTGATTCCCGCCTCGAGGATATCCGCCTCCGGGTCGATCTCGATCGTGCCGTGTCCGCCTCCGAAGAGTTCGCGGAACGCGAGATCGAATTCCGTGCGGATCTCCGCAAATTTCTCGCTGAACTGCTTTCGCATGCCTGAATCAAGAGAAGATATGATTCCGGTCAGAGTCTCCTCGGACTTAATGAGATCCTCATACTGCGCAGAGAGGAACTCATGCCTCTCACTCACCGCCTTGTAATCCTCAATCGCGCCCACGTTGACATTTCCGAGAGCGCGGATCGCGTTTTTAACGGCGGTAATGTCCCTGCGGATAGCCTGCCGGTCTTCCCGCCTTGCAGGCAGAATATAAGCCACAATTTCGCTCGGCGTCAGGTTATACTCATCCCACATATAGCTGATGCGCTCTTCCCGTCCCTGTTCAAGCTTCTCTCTTTGGGACGTGAGATGGAAATATTCCCTGTCAAGCCTCGACATACGGTCGCTCAGCTCGTCCCGTTTCGCGAAAAAGTCCTTATGGCTCTCCGAAAGCTTTTTTCTTCCCTCGCCGAGCGAATCCTTTCGTTCCGTTTTTGAAGCTTCCTCAGCTTCAGCCCTGCTTATGGCGTCCGTCACTTCCCGGATCTGTTCTTCCTTAGCGGCGATCTCGCCGTGGCTGTTTCCGAGGTTCTTCTCGATTCCGGAAGCCTCGAGAAGGAGCATCTCCTCCTCGTTTTTGAGACGCTCGATGCTCTCCCTCCGGAATGCCGCCTGTTCGCGAAGTCCTGCGGCTTCAACCCTGAGAGCCTCAAGCTGCCCTTCGCTGCGGCTTTTATCCGATTTCAGACTTTCCTCATTTTCCCTGAGCTTCGCGGCTCTCCTGTTTGCGTCTTCCTCAAGGTTTTCAGAGTCCTCGAGAGTCTTTCGGATTCCGCTGCTCTTAGCGCGCACCTCAGACATCTGACGCTCGATTTTGGCCGACTCGCTCTCAAGAGACGCTGATCTTTCCTTTGAGCTTTGCAGCTGTTCGTCTGCCTGTTTCTTTGAAAGCTCTACCGTATTTAACCGGAGTCTTTCCGACTGCTCTTTTCCGCTGAGCGAAGCAATCTCGTCGCGCAGAGCGTTTCTTTGGTTCCTCGCATCTTCAATGCTGACACCGAGCCTGTCGATTTTCTTTTTCAGAGATGCAGTGCTTTCGGTAAGCTCTTCTATTTCGCGCTTTCTTCCGAGAAGGTTTTCCGTGTTCCGGAACGCTCCTCCGGTAATCGCGCCGCCGGGCGCGAAGGATTCCCCCTGAAGCGTCACCATGTAATAGCTCTGGTGATATTTTCTTCCGATCAGAATTGCATGGTCGATTGTGTCGATCACGATAGTCCTTCCCAGAAGATGCTGACGCAGCGTGTCGTACTCGCTGTCTGTCGTGACGAGCTCGGACGCGATGCCGATCACGCCGTCTTCCTTAAGAACAGCCTTGTCGGAGAGCGAACGGGGTCTGATTGCCGTAAGCGGCAGAAATGTCGCCCTTCCCAGTCTGTTCATTTTGAGGTATTCGATCAGATATTTTGCAGTTGTCTCATTATCGGTTACAATATTCCGGACAGCTCCGCCAAGGGCTGTCTCAATCGCGGTTTCGTATTTTTTCGGAGTATCGATAAGATCAGCGACAACCCCTCTGATGCCGGGGTTCTTCTTTTTCTGTTCCATGATCTTCCGGATACCGTTTCCGTAGCCCTCATAGTGCTCGGACATGGAACGAAGCGATTCAAGCCTTGAAGAATCCCGGTGGAAGCCGGTCGTCGCCTCATCGAGTTCACTGCTTTCTTTGTGAATCTTCTCCTGAAGCTTCGCGATTTTCGCCTCGCGCCCGGCAATTTCCGACTCAAGCTTTTTGATCGTACCCGAGATTTCCCCGCATTTCTCCGCGTAAGCCTGCGCTTCCTTAACGATCTCGCCGGAATCCTCACGAAGCTTCAAAAGCCTCGCCGTAATCTCCGATCTGCGGATCTCCAGCTGCTCGAGCATGGTATCGTAACGCTGGATCTTTCCCTTGACGGACGCTCTGTCCTCCAGCATGTCGATAACGTCGTTTCTGGCGTTCTCAAGCTCTTCGGAGATCTTAAGAAGCCCTTCGTCCGTCTTTTCAAGCTCCTGCTTAATTTCCTCTTCACGCGACGCAGCTTCTTCCTGCTTCCGCAAAATATCAGAGAGCTCTTTTTCAATCCTTGCGGCTTCCTGCTTCCGTCTTTCGCATTCATCGGCGATCTGGGCCTTTCTCGCGTCCATCTGTCCGCCGGTTGCCTCAATCGTGTGAATCTGCTCCTTGAGAAGCTCGATCTGGCCCGACAGCCTGGAACGGATCACCGCGGTCTCCGCGATCTCATCGGTAAGCTTTGCGATCTCGCTGTCGATTTCTTCCAGCTTACGCTCAACCTCTTCATATTCGCTCTTAGTCCGGTCAAACTTTTCCTTTGTCTCTGCCATATCGGACTGGCAGATTTCGAGTTTCCCGGAAAGATCCTGCACCTGTACGGAATGCCGCTCTTCCTCGATTACGAAGAGGTTGATATCGAATTCCTTCAGCTGCTGTTTTTTCTCAAGGTAGATCTTCGCCGCCTCGGACTGCTTTTTCAGCGGGCCGATCTGCGAGTCCAGTTCTTTCAGGATATCCGTCACTCTGAGGAGATTCTGATGCTCCTGCTCCAGTTTCTTTAAAGAAGCGGCTTTTCTCTTTTTGAACTTTACGATGCCCGCTGCCTCGTCGAAGAGTTCCCTCCGCTCCTCCGCCTTTCCGGACAGAATCCGGTCGATCTGTCCCTGGCCGATGATGGAATAGCCCTCCTGGCCGATTCCCGTATCGTAGAAGATCTCGTTTATATCCTTCAGCCTGACAGGCGTATTGTTCAGAAGATACTCGCTCTCACCCGAGCGGTAAAGGCGTCTGGTTACGGTAACTTCCTCGTAATCCACATCGAGGCGGTGATCCGCGTTATTGAAGGTTATGGCCACAGACGCGAAACTCTGCGCTTTTCTTGCTTCTGTTCCGGCAAAAATCACGTCCTGCATGCTGCCGCTTCGGAGCTGTTTCGCGCTTTGTTCTCCCAGCACCCAGCGGACCGCATCGGCAACATTTGACTTTCCCGAGCCGTTAGGCCCGACAATGCCGGTAATTCCCTCCTGGAATTCAAACTTCAGCTTATTCGCAAAGGATTTGAACCCCTGAACTTCGATTGACGTCAGATACATAAATTATCGTTTCCTTCAGTTTCGTTTTCCGGTATGCTTCATCGCCTCGGCTGCCGCTGCCTGAGCCGCAGCCTTCTTGGTTTTTCCGGTTCCCGTTCCGATTACTTCTCCGTCGACGACGCACGCCACCGTGAAGCGCTTGTCATGATCCGGTCCTGTCTCATCCGTAACGGTATAGGTCACCTGCTTCCGGATATCCTGGTAGATCTCCTGAAGCGGCGTTTTCCGGTCCATGAAGAGATCCTCCCGCTTGAGATCCATAAGGATAGCGTCTCTTACAAGCTTTCTTGCCGCTTCAAAACCGCCATCCAGGTACACGGCCCCGATCAGCGCCTCCATCGCATCAGAGACGATGGAGCTTCGGTTCCGGCCGCCGGTCATCTCCTCGCCTTTTCCGAGAAGCAGATAATTCTGAAGTCCCAGGTCACCAGCGCAGGCTGCAAGCGGTTTCTCGCTCACCATGCTGGCCCTTGTCTTCGAGAGCTCTCCCTCCCGCACGTCGGGATACTCTTTGTACAGGTATTCCGCGGCGACAAAGTCGAGGATGGAATCCCCGAGGAATTCCAGCCTTTCGTTGCTTCCGCCGCCCTTTTCACGATGCTCGTTTGCGTAGGAGGTATGGGTCAGAGCGAGACGGAGAAGAGACTTGTCACGGAAATGATATCCGATCTTCTCTTCCAGGCCGGACATATCATCTCTGCTCATTTTTCTTCCTTCCTTCGGAGATCCGCTCGCTGATCTTTCCGTTAATATTCTCACGATAAAAGAGATGGCACTGCTCAAGCGCACGCTTGAATTCCACATCTTTGGAATTTCCGTGGGCCTTTACGACAAGCCCTTTAAGTCCCAGAAGCGGCGCTCCTCCGTACTTTGTGGCGTCAAAATCCTTAAGAGCCGTTTTCAGCGCCTTCTTCGACAGCATCGCGCCGATCATCGCCGGCACATTGGACTTGAACGCATTTTTGATGATTCGAAGCAGGGTCGTGGCTGTGCCCTCATACATCTTCAGAATCAGATTTCCGCTGAATGCGTCCGTCACGATGACGTCGCAGGCACCGGAGGCAATATCCCTCGCCTCAACGGATCCGATAAAATTAATATCGGCGCATTCCTTCAGCAGCGGATAGGTCTCCTTCACGAGCGCATTTCCCTTTTCCTCTTCCGCGCCGATATTCAGGATAGCAACGCGGGGCGATTTGATGCCGAGTGCGTTTTCCATGTAAATAGAGCCCATCTGGGCGTACTGCACCAGCCACGAAGGCCGCGCGTCGACGTTCGCTCCGCAGTCCACAAGGAGGGTCATCCCCTTCTCGTTCGGCATCAGCGCGCCGAGCGGAGGTCTTTCGACACCTTTGATCCGGCCCACAAGCACCTGGCCGCCGACGAGGATGGCACCGGTTGATCCGGCCGATACAAATGCATCCGCCTCGCCGTGCCTTACCATCATCATACCTCTGACAATAGAGGAATCCTTCTTTTTCTGGATCGCTGCAACCGGCGGTTCCGACATCTCGATCATTTCGGTGCAGTTTATTACTTTGATGGCAGGGTTGCCCTCCGCTCCGCATTTCTTAAGCTCCTCATGAATCTGCGTTTCATTTCCCAGAAGGATCAGTTCGATTCCCTCGAGACTCCTGAGGGCGCTGGCCGCACCCGCAACCGGCGCAAACGGGGCATTGTCGCCTCCCATGGCATCCACTGCGATCCTGACTTTTTCCATAAATGCCTCCTGTCTGTAATACAGAAAAAGCCGCCGCCGAATTCCTCGGCGGCAGCTTTTCGGCTTGCTTTAAATCAGATTATTCTGCATCCTGCTTCACGATTTCGCGTTTATTGTATGTTCCGCAGGCTTTGCAGACTCTGTGCGGCATCATCAGCGCGCCGCATTTGCTGCACTTGACCAGTGTCGGAGCACTCATCTTCCAGTGCGCTCTCGTC
>CADBRO010000072.1 GCA_902797075.1 uncultured Lachnospiraceae bacterium | reverse complement strand
GTTGCGATGATCGGGTCGATGATGATGTAATCAACATCCTGCTCGATGAAGGAGCGGACTGCTTCTTTCTGAGCCGCTTCGTCATTGTCGCAGTCTACGAAGGAAAGATCATAGCCGTTTGCCTCTGAGAATACGTCCTGGCAGGACTTTGTGGAAGCGGTACGCCAGTCAGATTCATGTCCGACCTGTGCGAAGCCTACGCTGATCAGGTCATCGGCCTGTACAGCTGCTACCGGCATAAGAGCTGCTGCCATTGCGCATGCGACTAAAGTGCTGAGAAGTTTTCTTTTCATAATACCCTCCTTGTTTGCACTGCCCTGTCAGGGCATCCCGTTGTATCTGTAAACCGATTATAAACCGCGGGCGAAGGTATCTCCATGAGTTCTCTTCCCGATTAAGTTTCATTTTCTATCCGTTTTTTTCGTCCACAAAACAGAAAAATAGATTTTTTTACCCATTTTGTTCAAATATTTACCGAATACGGGATATATATTTCAACTTCCGTGCCTTCCCCGTACTCGCTCCTGAATACCATACCGGCCGCCTCACCGTAGTTCAGGCGGAGACGTTCGCTGACGTTTGCGAGTCCGAAGTGCTCGTCGCCCATACCGGCAGCCTCCAGGCCGTCAACCCGCCGCACAAGCTCCGTCAGCTGCTCCTCCGTCATGCCGATCCCGGTGTCGCTGACGAGCATCTTGATCCTTCCCCCGTCTCTTTGGATACGGATCGAGATATGGCCGCCGCCGCGCTTGTTCTTGATTCCGTGGTAAATGGCATTTTCCACCACCGGCTGCAGAGTCATCTTAAGGATCATGCACTCCCTGCACTCCGGATCGATGTCGATGTCGTAGGTAAGCATATCCCGGTAGCGGAACTGCTGGATCTCAAGATAAGAGCGGATATGGCTTTCCTCCTCCGCGATGCGGATGACGTCCCGGCCGCCGGACAGCGAAGTACGGAAAAATGTCGACAGCGCTTCCGCGATTCCTTCCACGTCCTCTTTCCGGTCATCCTCGGCGCCCCATACGATATTATCAAGCGTATTGTAGAGAAAATGCGGGTTGATCTGCTCCTGCAGAAGCTTCAGCTCCATGTTTCTTAAGTTGATCTGTTCCTGCCGGTTCCGCTCCACCAGATCCCCGATCCGCTCCGCCATGCTGTTAAAGGTCGTACTTAAGGTCCGGATCTCCGGACTTCCCTTCGTGTCGTCCGCACGGGCGCGAAAATCTCCTCGTCCGATCCGTTCGGACGCGTTCACCAGATTTCTGATCGGACCTGTGACGCTTCTTGCGATGCCCGAAGAAAGGAAGATGGAGATAATGATCAGAACTGCCGAAAATAACACGGAAAAACGGATCAGGACCGCGCGTCTTTCCTCCATCTCCGCGTGGATCGTCTCCATACTCTTTGACTCGTAATAGATATATTGGGAGATCCGCTCCTGGATCATCTCCGTGATGACCCGGATATCAAGATCCAGCCGCTCCATATTTTCGTCGTAATAGCCGGTCGTCTTTACAGTGCTGCTGATGTCATTTACCCGCTTGTGAAGCGTGATGAGAAGCTTCGTCGCGCCCTTGACGCTCTGGAGCGCTCCGTTCGACACGGTTGTCGCCCGGACATTTTCAAAGGCTTCCTCGGCCTCGCGGATCAGAACGTCCGGATTTGTCATGCCAAGCTCCGGCTGCACCTCGTATTTGCTCATGGAATGCGCGACCATCATGTACATGACCGTGTCCATCTCCTCTTCGAACACGAGGTTGAACTGGTTGATCTGCGTGATGTTCTGGACGATCCTGTTGTAGGATCTTCCGATCTCATGGATGTTGTAGAGGAGATAAATAGACATCACCGCAAACGGGATTATCAGAAGGACGCCGAGCGCGGTCAGCTGTATCTGAAGCGGTATTCCGCGCCTCTTATGCTTCTTCTCCTTCATCATCCGCCTTTCCCCTCCTGCGGTATTCTCTGGGCGACATTCCCTTGATCTTCTTAAATGTCGCGCTGAAATAATGCGGATCGTTGTATCCCGCCCGGTCGGCGATCTCGAAGCTCCGAAGATCCGTCGTCATGAGGAGCTCGCACGCAAGCTCGATCCTCTTTCCGATCAGGTATTCCATAAAGGTAACGCCCATTTCCCTTGAAAACTGGGCGGAAAACCGGTTCGGGCTTAAGCCCGCTTCCGCGGCGGCGAGATTCAGCGACATATCACGGTCCGTGTAGTGCTCGTCGATGAAGGCGACCGCCTTTTCAAACGCCTGATTATTCCGGCCGGAAACGCTGCTGTCGCGGGTCCGGATTACTTCTTCGAGATAGTCCGTAAGATAGCGTCTCGCGTCGTCCGATGTATTCAGGGAGCCCATCACCGTATTGATGTCTCCGACCCGGCTGCTGATCTCATCCGGGTCCGCCCCGATTTCCTTAAGGAACGCCGCCATGCAGAAATAGCAATCCATCGTCAGATAGTTGAGGAACAGCACCGACTGGGTATTCTCCTCACCGAGGGACGAGAAGACGTTTCTGACGAAGTCCGCGGTCTCCGGAAGAGTCCCGGTCTTCAGGAAGCTCTCCCAGATAGTTCTCAGGTTTCCGTTCTGAAGCGCCTTGTCCGTGTTGATCGGATTCGGGTTATCCTCCCTGAGCAGCTTCCGGATAGGCGTATCCGACGACACGATCTGGTCCGGAGCCGCGAAGAAGCGGCAGGACGCGGTCTGGTACGCGTCATGATAGGCCTCGCGGATTTCGCTTAAGTGCTGCACCGGGTGTCCCGTGGAAATGAAATACTGAAGCTTCCCTACCGATTTGATCGAAGCTGTCGCCTTTTTGAGAAGCTCCTCCAGCTTTGCATCAAGGTCTTCCATGCTCTTTCCCGTAATCAGCGCCGCCATACTGTCGACGCTGTGCTCGAAAAGATAGCAGGCTTCCAGGCTGTCGGCGTTATTTTCCAGCAGCTGCTCGACCGCTTCCTGCCGCCGGTAATCAGAGTCGTATTTCACGTAGATCAGGATCAGCCGGTAAAATGGCGCCGTGAGCCGCATTCCGATACTGTCCGCCATCTCAAGAAGGTCATGGGAAGTCATATCCCCCGAAATCAGCGAGCGGAACATCTTTCTCCGGTTGTGCTCGTCCTTTTCTCTCTCCTCCTCGAGAAGCAGGTCCACCCGGGCCTCCCTCTGCTTTTTCTCCTCCTCGATCGACGCCGCGATCCTCACGATGACCTCTTTCAGCTTTCTGGGCGTCACGGGCTTCAGAAGATACTCAGTGACCCCGAGCCGGAGTGCCGCCTGCGCATATTCAAATTCACTGTAACCCGACAAAATGACGATTCTCGTCTCCGGAAGCTCTTTCCGGATCAGTTTGGAGAGCTGCAGTCCGTCCATAAACGGCATTTTGATGTCTGTGAGGACGATATCCGGTTTCTGCTCTAGAATCATCGGCCAGGCAAGCTCGCCGTCTCCGGCCTCTCCGCAGAAGTCGATCCCTGCCTCCGCCCAGTTGATATGTTTTTTTATGCCGTCCCGCATGGCGATCTCATCTTCCGCCAGAAACAGTTTGATCATGCATCCTCCGTAAAGAGCGTCCGCTCTTTTTTATCAGCAGCTCTTTTTTCAGTAGCTCCTTTGATCGATCAGTTCTTCCGAGAGCATGGTGACCTTCTGCGTCCTGCCGCCGATCACAAGCTCCTCAGGCTCCGCGGCCGCGGAAAACATCGCTTCCTCGACGTACTGTTTCCGCGGTACGTCTTCGCCGTTTTCAAGCGCCTGAATCAGCTGCGTAAGCGCCGGCCCGTACTCCGGAGCGCACTCGGTATTGACCGCGATCTGCCCGGACAGCGTCATTTTGAGCGCGTTCTTCGTCGCGTCAAATGACAGCACAAGGATCTCCCCGTTTTCGATATCGGTCCCGGCTTTGAGGCCGTATTCATCGATGGCTTCGATGGCGCCGTATGCCTCGTTGTCATTTTCGCAGTAAACAGCCTGAATCTTCCCGCCGTACTTTTCAAGCAGGTCGACCATGACTTCCTTGCCCTTCGCGGTTGTGAATTCCCCCGAATCCCGGTCGAGAAGATTCCAGTTTTTATGCTCCGCGAGCGCTTCGTCAAGCGCCCTGGTCCGTCCGAGCTGCGCAGAAGAATTAAGCGTTCCCTGGATATGGACGATATTCAGCGGCCCGTCATATCCGATGCTTTCCAGATAGGCGTCAAGCCAGGCGCAGGCCCGCTGTCCCTCAAGATAAAAGTCGGAACCGAGCCAGGCGGTATAAAGATCCTCACTTTCAACCGCTGCCTCCCGGTCAAATATAATCACCGGAATCCCCGCTTCCTTCGCCTCCTCAAGCGAGACGTCCCATCCGGTCTCAGTGACCGGATCAAGAAGGATGTAGTCCACCTCCTGATTGACGAACTCCCGGATCGCCTTGATCTGCTTATCCTGCTTCTGCAGTCCGTCGATTGTCAGAAGGTAGTACCCGTTTTCCATCGAAAATGCTTCCTCGACGGAACGGTTGCAGGCAAGCCTCCAGTCGGATTCCGACCCGATCTTGGCGTATCCGATCGTGAGGGTCCCCCTCTCGTTGACAGCGACCTCATTTCCGCCGCTCTCTCCGCCGAAGCAGACGGTTCCCGAAAAAACGGCAAGCGCGGCAAAAAGCGCCGAAAGCATGAATTTTCTTCTTATCCGTCTGATCATTTTATCCTCCGTGTCTTAATCTTCGGCCGCGCCCCGGTATTCGATGCAGAGCATGGTCAGGTCATCAAACTGAGGCGCTCCGCCGGCAAAGATATCTACGCTTTCTTTCATGCCTTCGAGGATTCCTTCCGGAGATTTATCCCTGCAGGCGTCAAGCACCTCAAGCATCCGGTCCGTCGTGAACATGTTATTATTACAGTCCGTAGCTTCCGGAACTCCGTCGGTATAAAGGAACAGCTTGTCTCCCTTTTTCAGCTGAATCTCAAAATTTCTGTAAATGCTATCCTTTTCCGCTCCGATCGGGAGGCCGTTCTTCGTTTTCCACAGCCTGAACCCGGATCCGTCCTGAGAGACGGCGGCAAACTCATGGCCCGCGCTGGCGGCGGTAACCCGGCCCGTGGATATCTCGAGAATGCCGACCCAGATCGTTAAGAACATCATAAGCTCATTGTGTTCGCAGATGTTGACGTTGGCAAACTGGACGATTTCGGCCGGTGTGCCGCCCATCTGCGCGCGGTCGCTTAAGACGATGTTGCTGCTCATCATAAAGAGTGCAGCCGGAACTCCCTTGCCGGAGACATCGCCGATCATGAAAACCAGATGATCGTCGTCAACCAGGAAGAAATTGTAAAAATCGCCTCCCACCTCTTTCGCAGGAGTCATCGACGCGTATATATCGAACTCATTTCTGTCAGGAAATGCCGGAAAAACGCCGGGGACCGAATTCTTCTGAATGCCGCTTGCAAGAGAAAGCTCCGCGCTGATCCTCTCCTTCTCGGCGGTCGCGGTCGTCAGATTGTCGATATAGTTCACCATGTCCGTTTCCATCGTCTCGATGGACTGCGTCAGATTCTCGATCTCGTCAAATCTGCTGATGGTCCCGAGGGGCTGTCCCTTTACGTTCTCCTTCGCGAAGCGGACCGCTTCTCTGGAGACCTTCCGGATCGGATCGAAAAAATGTCTCCGCATGAAGGATATGACGAGAATGGAAATCAGCGTAGCAAGGACCGCCGTTACGATGACGATCATGACGAGATACGGACGGATAACTCTCCGAAGCTCCCGCATCGGACGCTGTACGCAAAGAAGAGCCGACACATCCCCGCTGGAATTTTTAAGCGGAAGGAGCGTTGTGATATGCGGATGCGAGCCGTCATTCGGCTTTACCCGGTATACCGTCGCGTAAGGAATCTTCTGCTCATAGAGATCCCTGTATTTTTTCCGGTATTCCTCGTTCGTTGTCTTTCGTTCGTATCCCAGCTCCCACTTCGTATAGGTCGAATTATCCACCGCGTTATTAATCGAGTTGAAGACGGACCTGAAGCTTCCGTAATCGCTCGTATCCACCGCTATCACGTAAACCAACGACACATGAATTTTTTCGCAGTAGAGATCCAGCCTTTTTTCCGAAAGGGAATATTCCTCCTGCTGCTCCCCTGCCAGATATTCTTCTATATGGTCTCCGTTGACCATCAGGGCGGCAGTATCGGCGATGTGGTACGTGGATATTGCCGATCTTTCCCGGAACATATAGCTGACCATGAAATACCCGATGGTACTGGTCAGAAATCCGTAGCCAAGCAGCGCACAGACTATGCCGATGGCAATGCTCACAGCCATGCTGGAACGAAATTTGCGCAGAATTCTCATCAATAGCTCCTCAAAAACAGAACGCGGTTTCTCAAATAAACCGATCGGAAACCTGCGGGTAAATTCAAACGTCTCAGTTAATACTATAGCCGATTCGGCAACTCAAGTCATCACATCATTTTCTGATGGCATGAAAATGGAGCTGCCCGTGACAGCCCCATCCGTCATATCATTATCCAGGCTTCCGCTGCTTGCGCATGTACCGTTTTTCTTATACGAGCTTCAGAATCATCCTGAGAACACGGATCGCTGACGTAAGAAGATCCGCCCTTGTGAGCGCGTACGGATGCGAAGGATCCGAAAGCGCGCTTAAGATATCCCTCCGGTCCGACGGAATGCCCGGCATCGTAATGTCATTTCCGGCCTTCACATTGCCGGCCGCGGACGCGCACGGCCACTTCGTGCCTCGCTCTCCCATGCCTCCGGTCACCAGCCAGTCCGTCATGACCACGCCCTCGAAGCCCCACTCACGGCGCAGAATATCAGTGAGCAGGTCCCTGCGGTTGCAGGCATGCACTCCGTTGATCAGATTGTAGGAGGTCATGATGAAATGAGGCTGAGCCTCCTTCACGCAGATCTCGAAGCCCTTCAGGTAGATCTCCCGCATCGCGCGCTTACTGACGATGCTGTTCGAGAAGTAGCGGTTGGTCTCCTGGTTGTTGCAGGCAAAATGCTTGATCGTCGTCGCCCTGCCCGGATGCTTCTGCACTCCTCTTGTGATGGCGGCAGCCATTTTCCCTGCAATCAGCGGATCCTCGGAGTAATACTCGAAGTTTCTGCCGCAAAGCGGTGAGCGGTGGATATTGAGCGCGGGAGCCAGCCAGGCGTGAATGCCGAAAATCTCCATTTCCGATCCCACGAGATCCCCCATGCTCTCCGCCAGGGAGTCATTCCAGCTCTGGGCAATCGCCGTTCCGATGGGAATTGCGACGCAGTACTGATAATAAACGGGCTCATTTTCATTCTGCGTTACGGATGCGGCCATCGCGGACAATTCCTCAGGCGTATAAACCTTCATCATATCGCCGCCGAGCGAACTGCCGCCTTTTGCCACTCCGTCTTTTACCGTATAGCTTGTGCTGAGGCGGAGTCCTGCAGGTCCGTCCGCCATGATCACCGCGGGAAGGCCCATATCCTTAAGGTAACCCGTGGTCTCACCGGCAGCCCCCGCCACCTTCGTGGACGCGTTGCCGATCACCTCCATCAGGTCTTCCGAGTCCTTATAAGCCCCGATGCAAAGATATGCCAGCTGCCCGTCCGTAAGAGATGCCGCGAACTCCTCCACGCTCTTTTCGCCGCTTTTTACTCTGTCCCAGGAAAATGGCTCGGCGGCCGTATACTCCGGAACAGGTTCCGCGCTTCCGGATTCCTTCCAGGCCTCTCCCGTAACAAGCGTCTCCTTAAGGCTCACCGTCCCGGCAATCACCGTATTTCTGGAATGATTTCCCACCCGGATCACATAATCTCCGGCCTCGAGAATCCACCGGTTATCCGCCTCGTCAAAGGAGGACATATCGGAAAGCGCCCATTCCGCTTCCACTCTCTCCGACTCTCCCGGCTCCAGTTCCCGGGTCTTTACATAGGCAGCGAGCTCCTGATACGGCTTGTCCAGTTTTCCCTCCGGTGCGGAATAATAGACCTGCACAGTCTCTTTTCCCCTGAAGGAGCCTGTGTTTGTTACCGTCACAGAGGCTCTCACTTTTCCGTCCGATACTGCTGTTTCCGGATCCGAAAGTGAGAAGTCCGTGTAGCCGATCCCGTATCCGAAGGGCCAGGCAACCGCTTTCTTCTCCGTATCAAAGAAACGGTAGCCGACATAGATGCCTTCCCCGTAATCCGTGTCATCCGGATCCGCAAATCCTTTGGTGGAAGGATAGTCCTCTATGTCAGTCCATGTCATGGTCAGTTTTCCGGACGGATAGCTTTTTCCCGTAAGCACATCCGCCAGCACGTCCCCGCTCGGAGTACCGAGCTGTCCCATAAGGAGAACTGCCGGGACAGATAATACCGGTGAAAGATCGACCATACCGCCCGTATTAAGGACAAGCACAAAGTTTTCATACCGGCTGCAGATTGCCAGGATGTCGCGGATTTCTGTTTTTGTGAGAGAAATATCGCCTTCCCCCAAGCTTCTGTCATAGCCCTCTCCGGAGATTCTGGCAAGCACATAAATCGC
>CADBRO010000071.1 GCA_902797075.1 uncultured Lachnospiraceae bacterium | reverse complement strand
GAGATCATTGAGATCGAAGCTGCCCAGCTCCCGAGATCCCTTCCGGATCTTGACATCGCTGCAGTTAACGGAAATTACGCCATTGACGCGGGCCTTTCTGTCGCAAATGACGCCCTTGCGCTTGAAGACAGTGAATCCCTCGGTGCTCAGACATACGGCAACGTTATCGCTGTCCGTGCCGGCGAGGAAGAGTCCGACAAGGCGAAGGCGCTTGTAGCAGCGCTTCAGAGCTCCGCTGTCCGCGAATACATCGACAAGACATATGACGGTGCTGTCGTCGCTCTGTTCTGAATCTCGTGCGCGGCGCGCGGGCAGCTTGCTTCCGCGGGGATCGCGATTCAGTTTTTAAGCAGGGAAGACCGCGGATTGCCTTTGAAGGGAAAACCGGCTCATCAATTGCGAGGTGGTATTTCGGATGACTGTATGGTATGATACTAGGGTCAGTCATTTTATGCATTCGTTCAGCGCGTCCGGCGCTTGCGATGAGCATCCAGGAGGTAATCAGATGGCAAAATATGTATGTAACGTATGTGGATATGAATATGATCCTGAAGTCGGCGATCCGGATAACGGCATCGCTCCGGGAACCGCATGGGAAGATGTCCCGGACGACTGGGTCTGCCCGCTCTGCGGCGTAGGCAAGGATGATTTCAGCGAAGCGTAAGAATTAAGACGCAGGAGGGCGTGCGGACTGTGAGACGGTTCGCACGCCTTTTTCACTTACAGGGCTGTTGCATTCCCTTTGATGAATCTGTTATAGTGTTGGTATAACACAATGCGGGTAAGAAACGGAGACAGTCATGTATTTTGAGATCGATTTTGAAAGTGATGAGGCGATCTACCGGCAGCTGTGCAGACAGATCATCATGGGTATCGCGACGAATACTCTCCACACAGGGGATTCTCTGCCTTCGGTCAGGGACATGGCCGAGGAGATCGGCATTAATATGCACACCGTTAACAAGGCGTATTCGATCTTGAAGGAAGAAGGATTCCTTGCGATAGACAGACGGAGAGGCGCGGTCGTCTATGTGGACGACGAAAAAATGCACGCGCTGGAAGATCTTGAAAAAGAACTTAGAATCACGCTTGCCAGAGCGAGCGTGAGGGGAGTTACAAGGGAGGAAGTACACCGGCTGATCGACGAGATCTGCGGAGAATATGAAACATGAAAGACAGATTTACCGGTGAAGCGAAACACGCGCTGGATCTTGCCGTAAGGGCGGCGGTTTATCACAGACAGGGCTACGCGGGGACCGAGCATCTGCTCGTAGGACTCCTGAAAGCCGTTCAGGGAACCGCGTCGCATGTCCTGACGGATTCCGGCGTTACTTATGAAAAACTCAACAGGCTGATCGACAGACTCATAGCGCCGCAGGGCGGAGCAGCCCTTCTCGAAAGTCCCGAGTTTTCTCCGAGGGCGGAAGCGGTCTTAAACAGCGCAGGCAGGATATCAGAGGAAATGGGGTCCGGCTCCATCGGGACGGAACACCTCCTGCTCGCTATGATCGGGGATGTGGAATGCGTAGGGACCAGGCTTCTGCATACCATGGGCGTCGATATCAGAAAACTGTATATTGATACGCTGACTGCGATGAACGCGGAGGGCAGGCTTAAGGATAAGGATCTGATGAACGGCAAGGTTCCGCAGATCGGAGAGAGCCTGACGCCGACACTCGACCAGTACAGCAGAGACCTCACGAAGGCGGCTTCTGAGAACCGGCTTGACCCGGTCATCGGCAGAGAGGAAGAAATCCTCCGGGTGATGCAGATCCTGAGCAGGAGAACGAAAAACAATCCCTGCCTCATCGGCGAACCGGGAGTCGGAAAAACGGCGATCGTCGAAGGTCTGGCCATGCGGATTGCGAAGGACCGCGTTCCCGGGATGCTCAGGGGAAAACGTCTGGTGGTTCTCGATCTGTCCGGAATGGTCGCGGGGTCGAAATACAGAGGCGAGTTCGAGGAACGCATCAAGAATGTTGTAAAAGAAGTCACCACAAGCAGAAATATCCTGCTGTTCATTGATGAGCTGCATACGATAATCGGTGCGGGAGGCGCGGAAGGTGCTCTCGACGCGTCCAATATCCTGAAGCCGTCCCTGTCGAGAGGCGAGATCCAGGTGATCGGCGCGACGACAATCGAGGAGTACCGGAAGTATATTGAAAAAGACGCGGCGCTCGAGAGAAGATTTCAGCCGGTTACGGTTGAAGAGCCGGATGAGGAGCAGACGAAAGCGATTCTGGAAGGTCTGAGACCTTATTACGAGAAGCACCACAAGGTTAAGATCAGCGACGAGGCGATAGAGAGCGCTGCTTCGCTATCGAACCGCTACATCAACGACCGCCGCCTTCCGGATAAGGCGATCGATCTGATTGATGAAGCGGCGTCGAAGATTCGGATCGGAATTTACAGCGGCGGTGGCGAGGAAGACGCGGAAGAGGAAGAAATCCTGAAAATACGTGCCGAGAAGGAGCAGGCGGTCCTGTCCGGAAAGCTGGAGCTGGCCCGCGAGCTCCAGGCTGAAGAAAGCAGATTGTCCAGGCTTCATCATAAAGTGAAGAATTACCGGCCGAGAAAACGGAAAGAACCGGTGGTTACAGCGGAAACTGTGGCGCAGGTAGTCTCCGAGTGGACGAAGATACCGGTGGCAAGACTTGCGGAATCAGAGTCCAAAAAGCTTGCCCGGCTGGAAAATGAGCTTCATAAAAGAGTGATCGGACAGAGCGAGGCCGTAACTGCCGTAGCCGGAGCGATACGCAGAGGCAGAGTGGGACTTAAGGATCCAAAGAGACCGACTGGCAGTTTCCTGTTCCTCGGCCCTACCGGCGTCGGAAAAACCGAACTCTGCAAAGCCGTCGCGGAGACGGTGTTTGAGTCCGAGCAGAGCATGATCCGCGTGGATATGTCGGAATATATGGAAAAGCACAGCGTATCCAAGCTGATCGGATCTCCTCCGGGCTACGTCGGTTATGAAGAGGGAGGACAGCTTTCAGAGAGAGTGAGACGGCATCCGTACAGCGTGATCCTGTTTGACGAGATCGAGAAAGCGCATCCGGATGTTTTCAACATTCTTCTTCAGGTTCTTGATGAGGGACATATCACCGATGCGCACGGACGCCGCGTTGATTTCAAAAATACCTGCATTATCATGACGTCGAATGCCGGCGCGCAGAGCATCGTGGATCCGAAACGTCTCGGCTTTGCGGCTCGGGACGATGCGGAAAAGGACTACGAGGTGATGAAAAACGCTGTCATGGACCAGGTGAAAAAGCTCTTCAAACCGGAGTTTTTGAACCGCATTGACGAGATCATCGTGTTCCATCCGCTGACGCAGGAAGAGGTTGAAAAGATCGCCGCCCTTGAAATAGGAAAACTTACAGAAAGGGCGAAGTCCCAGCTGAATATCACATTGTCCGTTCCGGCAGGCGTCAGGAAGTATATCGCTGAGAAGGGGTTCTCGCCGAAATTCGGGGCGCGGCCGCTTCGCAGAGTGATACAGACAGATATAGAGAATCCGCTGGCGGAACAGATACTGACCGGCAGTATTCATGCCGGCGACAGGATAAGGGTCAAAATATCGGACGGAAAAACCGGGTTTGTTAATTTGTCAAAGAAATAATGGGACAGGAGGAACTATATGTCCACGGTAAAGGAACTGATCAGGGCAGAAGCGGACGGCGGCGTGAGTTTCGGCGACTATGAGCTTGAAGCAAAGACCAAGAAATCCGATTTCGAACACGAAGGCGATCTTTATAAGGTAAAGACCTTTAAGGAGATAACCAGGCTTGAGAAAAACGAGATGTTCGTTTATGAGTCGGAGCCGGGAACCGCGGTTTTTGATCTCAAGGAGACAGCTGAAGGCGTGACCTTCCGGGTAGAAGGACCGAAAGACGCTCAGATCACAGCCCAGGTGGAGGCTGAGACCGAGTATGACATCCTGATCGGCGGAGAAAAACGCGACACACAGAGAGCAAACCTCGGAGGAAAAATCTCATTTTCAGTCGAGCTGAGTGAAGGATGCGCAGCGGAAGTAAGCCTCGTAAAACGCGGCTGAAAAATCTGTTTTTGAAACAAGTTGCAGCGAAGCGGACGATACATTATGTCCGCTTCGCGTTGTTATCTCGTGCGCGGTGCGCGAGGAGCTTGCTCCCGCGGTGCGTGCGCGATTCAACATCTCGTGCGCGGTGCGCGCGGAGCTTGCTCCCGCGGTGCGCGCGCGATTCAACAT
>CADBRO010000070.1 GCA_902797075.1 uncultured Lachnospiraceae bacterium | reverse complement strand
TTTTACCGATGCAGGGCTCTATAATCCCGACGGTGCAAATGTCATGATTTTCGGGCTCGACGTGCTTCCGGAGTACCGGAGACAGGGACTTGCCACGGAGCTCGTAAAGAACTACAGCGGGAGGGAGAGAGCAAACGGAAGAAAGAGGCTTGTTCTTACCTGTCTCGATGCAAAGGTGCCCATGTATTTGAAGATGGGGTTTGAGGACCTCGGGACGGCGAACTCATGCTGGGGCGGCGAAGAGTGGCATGAGATGAGTCTCCGTCTTTGAAGCGGCGCAAAAAATCGATTACACGCAGGCTGGAAAGGATCGTAAAGAACGGAAGTTTCAGGGAGGTGCAGCATGGGCAGCAGCTTTTTGATCTACGGGATGATCTGTGCAGGTGTTGCGGTGATGCTCGTCAGCATCATTTTATATATCCGCTACATGAAAGCGATGGCGGAGGTTCTGAAAGACGAGAAGGAGGGAAAACTTCTCCTGTTTGTCCCGCTTATTCTTCTTGTGCTGTTTTTTATCGGCTATTTGGTGATCATGATCTGGGGCAGGCCGGATCTTCTGGTCGCCGGAATTCTTTTCGGCGGAAGCATCTTTGTCTTTCTGGTTATCCGTGTGATGAAGCTGGTTTCGTACAAAATCCGGGAACACGAGAAGCTGCAGGCAGCCCTGAAAGCTGCGGAAACCGCGAACGCTTCGAAGACGGTTTTCTTATCCAGCATGTCCCATGACATACGGACGCCGCTCAATGCGATACTCGGATATACGGTCCTTTCAAAGCGCGGCGGTCTGACGATTGATGAGGCGGAGAACTACTTTAGTAAAATAGAACAGTCCGGCAAGCATCTGCTGGGACTGATCGATGAAGTACTGGAAATGAGCCGGATCGAGAGCGGAAAGATGGAGCTTGAAATCACAAGAACGGATATCCGGTCGCTTCTCCGTGAGACGCACGATCTTTTTGCGCTTCAGATGAAGGAGAAAAATATCAGTTATACCGTGGACGGCAGCGGTGTTGAATATCCGATTGTAAAATGCGACCGGCTGAGGGTCAGCCGCGTGCTCCTCAATCTGGTCAGCAACGCGCTGAAATTCACCCCTCCCGGAGGAAGTGTGACGGTCACAGCCTCAGAGGATGAGGACCTGTACGAATTCCGTGTAAAGGACACCGGAATCGGCATGTCCGAAGAATTTGCGGCCAGGATCTTCGAGGCATTTGAGCGCGAGCAGACGGCGACAGTGAGCGGAATCCAGGGCACTGGTCTCGGGATGACGATCACGAAGAGCATCGTGGACCTCATGGGAGGTACGATTGACGTTATTACATCCCAGGGGAAGGGAACAGAGTTCATCGTCAAAGTGAGATTTGAACGGTGCCTGAAAACGTCGGATGAGGAGTGCTTCCCGGAGGAAAGCGCTCCCGCGGACTTCGATTTCTCAGGCCGAAGGCTTCTTCTTGCGGAGGATGTGGAGGTCAACCGCGAGATCGCAGCCATAATGCTGAAGGATCTCGGATTCGAAGTAGAAATGGCCGAAAACGGAAAAGAAGCCGTAGAAATGGTGAGCGTCTCGCAGCCGGGGCATTTTGACGCGGTGCTGATGGATATTCAGATGCCGGTCATGGACGGGTACGAGGCAGCCCGCGCAATACGCTCCCTCCCGGATCCTGAGCTCTGCCTGCTGCCCATCGTGGCGCTTACGGCGAACGCATTTTCAGAAGATAAAAAGATGGCGGAGCAGGCCGGGATGGACGGACATATTGCAAAACCCATCGACCCTGAAAACCTGAAAAAGACGCTGGCCGCGTTGCTGCCGGCGTGAACCTGACGCCGAAGGCGGTTATATTTTATGAGCATGCAGCAAATCCCAAAATCAAAAGGAGAAGGAAGATGAAGCTTTACCGCGGAAATATTGTTTATTCACAGTCAAGAGAACGGCTTGTATCCATCGAGGGCGGCTATATCGCGGTTGAGAACGGCGTGATTGAAGGAATTTATGACAGGATTCCGCAGAACTATGAGGGAGTTCCCGTGGAGGATTTCGGGGACAGTGTGATTATCCCCGCATTTTCCGACCTTCATGTCCATGCGCCGCAGTACCCGCAGAGAGGCCTGGCCATGGACCAGCTGCTCTATGACTGGCTCAACAAATATACCTTCCCTCTGGAGGCGAAATACGCGGATATGGAGTTCGCGCGTCAGGTGTACGACGCATTTTTGCAGGACATGATTGAAAATGGCACGATGCACGCCTGCGTGTTCGGAACCATTCACAGAACGGCGACGGGATATCTTCTGGAACGCATGGAGGATACGGGATTCCGCGCTTTTGTCGGAAAAGTCAATATGGACAAGGCCTCTCCGGATTATCTCTGCGAGACGACGGAGGAATCGCTCCGCGAGACGGAGGCTTATCTCGACGCCTATAAGGATAACCGGTACGCGAAGCCGATGATTACGCCCCGCTTTGCGCCGACCTGCACGGACGGGGTAATCAGGGGACTTGGGGAGCTTGCGAAGAAGTACCATGTCGGAATGCAGACCCACATCGTGGAGTCGAAGTGGGAGGCGTCGCAGGCGCTTATCGATTTCCCGGACGCATCCTGCGACATGGAGATTTACGAGCGCGCCGGCCTTCTTGATTACGGGCCGGTGGTAGCGGCGCACTTTATCTTCCCCTCGGACGAAGACATCCGGATTCTGAAAGAGCACGGCGGCTTCGCCGTCCAGTGCCCGGACGCGACGGTCAACGTCATCGCCGGAATCATGCAAAATGCCACGCTTAACGACAAGGGCGTAAATCTCGCCCTCGGGAGCGATATCGCCGGAGGCCACAATATAGGCGTGTACAGCCAGGTTGCAAGAGCAGTGCAGCTCTCGAAGCTCAAATGGTTCTATGAGCCGGAGGGCAACCGGCCGATCAGGTTTGAGGAAGCTTTCTATATGGCGACGAAGCAGGGCGGACAGATCTTCGGAAAAGTCGGAAGCCTGGAACCGGGCTATGAGTTCGATGCGATCGTGATAGACAACATGAGCGACTCCTTCGCTCCGGTTACTCCGGCGGAGTCGGTGGAGAGGTTCTGCTACTACGGAAATAAGAGCAATATCAGGGCGAGATTCCTGAAGGGGAAAAGACTGTAACATAGAAAAGTAAGTTAAGTCCCCCGCTTTTGTGTCCGCAGACGCAGGCGGGGGGACTTGATTTGTGCCTGGTGAAGCTCAGGCGGTTTTGCCTGTGCTCGGGCTGCCGGCGGTTCTGCCGGCACCAAGCTCCGCGTACGTCTTTCGGATGAGGACCGCCGCG
>CADBRO010000069.1 GCA_902797075.1 uncultured Lachnospiraceae bacterium | reverse complement strand
CTTATAGATATAACTGCTTCCCGCCAGGCCTTGCGGATCGGAGATTTCAATTCTGTCAAATGTCGCGTATCCGTCATAGCCGTTCAGCGTCGTGGTACCCGCCGGCATCGGGGCATCGGAAGTCACCGGGGCAATTTCAAATGAAAATGCTTTTGCCGGGATTGCCGGAATTGTCTTGTCCTCTGATACGGCGGTTTTCTTCGCCGCCAGTGTCGCATAAGATGTGCGGTTCTTATTGAGGAAATGCCAGGAAGCGTTCGCTGTAATCGTACCGTTCGCGGCAATCGTTCCGCTTGAAGATTCATTGAGTGAAACCTGGGCTCCGCTCGTCGGAACCAGCACGGTTCCTGCCATGGATCTAAGCTCTACACTCGAAGCATTCCTGAGATTCCAGATGATCTTATCCGTAACTTCTTCGCGGAGCGGACTGTTCTGTGATTCCTTGTCGGACGCGTCCGAGGTGATGCTCATACCGTCTGAAATGACGGTAAACCTGCCAACCGTTACGCTGCTTCCGGAGGTTGTAAAGGCGATCGTCTGTCCGCTCTTTTTCCGGATCGTGAGGCTTCCGCCCGACAGATAATCGGCATCCGCTCCTGCGTTCAGCGGATCCGCGTTAATAACGATAAAGGAATTATCACCGAATTCTTCTCCGGTCGTATCGATCTCGCAGGTCTTTTTATCATCCGAAACCTTTGCGGTGATCAGCGCGCCGGATGCCGCTCCGGCAATCGTCTTCGAAGCGTTGTTTCCGCTTCTGATCAGCTGGGAGACCATAACGGTCAGCGGATCGTTCTGCGTATCGACTGACTTCTGGTCCGAGGTTCTTACGATCGTTTTGTAGACTTTTAAGAGATTATTGCGCGTACTGCTGTCCGGTGCGATCCGGCTGTCCTGTGCTGTCGAGTCCCAGAGGTAAACCGACGCATGCGCCGGAAGCTCCGTTCCGATTCTTAAAACACTGCCATCGCTCCTGGCATTTCGTACGATAAACGGTATCTCGTAGTCGCCCGCGAGATCCGGGGTCGCTGTATGGGCCGTATCTCCGGTATAGCTTCCGACCGCCATGTTGGTCCGCTGGTTGGAGCGGGCGTCAAGGCTCGAAGCGACGATGCCGTAATTTCTGACATTCCTGAGATTCGCGAGCACCGAGGACAAACTGTCGCCCACGAGCACGCCGGCTGTAAGCGGGATATCATTCGCGCCGACAAGATCCTCCGGAAGACTCTCGACTGTCGAAAATACAAGCGCGTCGTCCGGAACGCTCGTAACCGTGCTTTCTTCCGTCGGATACTCCGGGTCGGCAGTCGTGCTCTGTTCTTCGGTCTGATCATCGATTACCGGCGGGTTTTCGGACGAGGTGTCGCCTTCGCTGCTGCCGTCGTCGGTCTGACCCGGATCGGACGTCGTATCCGTGCTGCCGGATCCGTCATCGTAGGTATCTCCGCCCTCACCGGAATCTCCGCCTTCACCGGTGTCTCCGCCTTCATAGGCATCTCCGCCTTCATCGTAGGTATCTCCGCCCTCATCGCCGGACGGCAGATTACCTTCATCGCCGGATGGATCGGCAGCATAATCGCCGCCGGAAGCATCGTCCCCGGCGGTCCACTCCGAGCTGTCCGAGACGGCATCGGTAGTATATTCGTCACTTTCACCGACCACATCCGTCTGGACGTCGTCGGTTACATTTTCAATGTTGGATTCTGCAAGGTAGACAGCCTCTGAAGCGAATGTTGCCGCCGGAATTCCGGACAGGAGCATGGCAAGCGCGGCTGTAAGCGCGATCAGCTTTTTTAACCTGAACAGATTTTTCATAATTTATACCCCCTTGCGCTACGCGCACTCTTTTGGAGTATAACACATTTACAGGGAAAAAATCTGTGAATTTTGCAAATCGTTCCGTCTTTACAGCGGTTCTTCTATTATTTGTGTTATTCTTCAAACAAAACCACAAGATAACGTACAATATGAGCGTTTGCTCAGTTTTTAAGTTCTTTTTCAAGTTGCTTTTTATCAGGCACATATGCTAGTATGAATTTAGTACATTTAATTGTACGAACCGAGCCGCGCAGACTGCACACCTGCGGCGGAGACCATTACCCCTCATAGATGGTCTTAACGGAAATGGATGCCGGACAGCCCCCCGCTGCCCGGCCTCTTTGTATTTATGAACCCAACTGAAAATGTATGGATGAACCCGCAGGAAAGGCTGCATTTCAGGCCTTATCGCGCAAAAAACCGGCGCAGCAGTGAGTAAACTGCAGCGCCGGAATTTTATTGTCAAGATTATTCCGTGATGACGGGCGTCCAGAATTCGTTGTTATAGATATCCGTAAATCTGTAGGTCGCTCTTGCCATGCCGTCGCCTACGGAAACATCCTGCACCTTGAGCTCACCGCTCACGGTGAACTCATCGCCGAGCGTAAATGTGTCAAGATACTCTTCCTCATAGCTGTAGAAGTCGCAGATAAACTGCAGCGTATCGCCATCCTCCACCGCCGTCAGATTCTTAGCCACGGTCTCCGTCTCGCCGTCCTTGTAGTCAAGCTGGACGCCGGCCACATATCCGTCCGGATTGTTGTTGTCAAATACCACGATCAGATTGACATAGGTTCCGTTAAGGAGTGCCGGGACGCGGCCCGTAATTCTGTAATTTTCTCCATCATCCTCGGTGCTCAGATGATAATAGGCAACCGGCTGTCCGTTAATGCCGATCCACGCCTTCGAGGTATCCGCAACGAGACGGTTCTGCTTATCAAAGCTGTAGACGTTGTCCAGACCGAGATCGGCAAATCCGGATCCTGTGTCATAGAACATGTTCAGGTCGAGGCCCGATACGAGTCCCCACTGGTCATCGGAGATCGACATGACAACGTCGCCGCCGTCAACAGCCCAGATCAGCTGCGATACATCAAAATGATTGTCATTGATGTAGCTGATGGTCTCCTCATCGCTGAGGCTCCTTCCGGAGAGATAATTGCTGTAACCGGAAAGGCCCGAGATCGAGCCGTAATCTCCTCCGAGGAAACTGCCGAGGAGTGATTCGATCAGATCTGAGGATCCGTACGAGCTGTAGGAGCTTCCGTACGAGGAGCCCGAACTGCCGTATCCGCCGAGCAGCGCCCCGAGCGGCGAGTTCGTTCCGCCCATCGCCGCCTGTCCGGCGGTTTCAAGGCTTGCAAACTCCTGAATGCACTTCGTATACGCGGCATCCATTCCGATGGCCTTGTAGGTCTTCACCGCCGCGTCTACTTTGCTGAGGCTCTTGTACGGGAAGTAAATGGACACGCCGTACGCGTTGCTGATATTGTTGGTCGTGTTATACTTCACAGCGCCTTTCAGGACTGACGCGAGCTCACGTCCTTCTTCCGTTCCCATGTTCTGGGCGAGGTCGATCAGGTCAACCTGGTCGATTCTCGTGCTGGAAGCGAATTCACGCGCCCGGTTTCTGGCGCTCGAGATCGTCCGGTAATCCTTGTTTTTGATCATCGAACTGATCGCCTGTGAAAATGTTGTGAGCGACGAGGGCACTGTATCCGCAAACTCCGCAAGGTCGATCACGGAGAGCGTGGTCTGCTGTCCCGGGCAGGTTCGTGCGCAGGCTCTCACGAAGTCATCGGCAATATTCTTTCCGATGTCCAGCGTGGACATGGACTTGTTTTTCGACAGCTTCGTCAGCCAGTCCGTATAATACCAGCCGACTCCGGGCTCGGTCTCCTCGGAGGCAACCAGATAATCCCCGTATTTGTCGAGCATGAGCGCATTTTCAGCAGTCGCCATCAGGCAGGCGTCAAAGCCGATAAAATCAAAGCTTACTTCCGCCGCTGCGAGGGCTTTGCTGATGCCGTCAAGCGTCATTGACCCGGCGTACTGATTCTTTTCGTCGTATCCGTAGCCGCTGACAGAGCCGCCGCCGTGATCCCAGAAGATCAGCTCATTGCGGTTCGCGGGATAATTGTTCGAGCACCATTTGATAAATGATGCCAGTGTGGACGGATCCGTCATCGCGCCGGTTCCCGCATTGTCGACCAGGCATCTCACGCCGCCGCTCTGTACCTGGTAGATCTGGTTGACGCGGTTGCTCATGATGTTGTTGCGCCACCTTGTGCAGCCGCCGGTATAGACGAGAATATTGAGGTCGCCGAGCGAGGCGGACGCCATTTCCTGAAGATCCGACGTCGCCATGCCGCTTCTGGATTCAAGGTCCGTGCCGCACATGTAGACCATGATGGTTACGGTGTCGCGGTTATTGCCGAGAATCTTGGTGCGCTTTTTTCTGGCGCCCGTAGAGACCGTCTCATTCAGTTCGCCGTGAGAGGCAGAGCCGGATGAAACCGTGCCGCCGGTATAGGTCGACGGATCGCCGAAAAGCTGGTTGATATAGCTTTCAATGGCCGAATTGTTCCCGGATGTGCCGGTGGTCCCGGTCGTTCCGGTGGTTCCCGTCGT